>NZ_JBHTSA010000015.1:0-20603 GCF_042795405.1 Streptomyces sp. NPDC056480
GGGTTGTCCGGCCGCCGGGGCGGGCTCACCTGTCGGCGGGATTCCCCACCGCCGTCGTCGACGAGGGGGGCGGGGGTCAGCAGGTGACGGTGCCCCTGCGCAGCGCGTGGCCGCCCGTGTTGCTGTCGTCCGACCAGTACACCGGCTTGGTGCCGCCGACGCACTCGTCGGCACCGGCCACGGCGAAGCCCTCGTTGTTGAGGTCGGGCATGCCGCTCGGGCGCTGGTAGGACGCGGCGGGGACGAAGGTGCCGGCGCTGCCGATCTTCATGGTCTTGTGCAGACCGCCGCAGGTGTCGTCGCAGACCACCCACAGCCGGGCCGCCTGCGGCTCCCACTGGAGCTCCATCACGCCGGCCATGCCACTGGCGACGGTGGCGACGCGGGTGGCGGTGCCGCTGTCCTGGAGGACGTACGCGTGGACCGCGCCGGTGCCCTCGACGCCGAGGAGGAAGACGCCGCCGGTGTGCGCGCCGTACCGGTTCGGGTCATAGGCCGCGCCGGTCGACTCGTCCTTGAATCCGGCCGCGACGAGGGTGGTGTCGGGGATCCAGGTGATCGCCTCGAAGCCGAGGTTGGAGCCCACGGCCGGCAGACCGGCGGTCAGGTTCCACTCCTTCGTGGCGGTCAGGGCGCTGCCGGTGCCGCCGGCGACGTCGTAGCGGAGGACGGACAGGCGGCTGGTGCCGGAGGCGTCGCCGTTGCGCTCGGTGGCGACGTACGCGCCGCCCGCGGCGCCGGCGGCGGTCAGGGTGACCGCCTCGCCGTCGGGGCTGCCGCTCCCGCCGGGGTAGCGCAGCGACTTGCCGGAGGTCCAGCCGTTGGCGGTGTCGGGCCGCCAGCCGCCGGAGCCGTCGCGGACCAGGCGCCACAGCTTGCCGGAGTTCTGGGCGGCCCAGAGGACGGAGCCCTCCTGGTACAGGCCGCTGAGGTCCTCGCCGAACACGTCGGACCCGTCGGCCGTCGCGACGGAGCTGCCGCCGGGCCAGGACACCGGGTTCGTACCGCCGCCGGAACCACAGCCGTTCGGCGCGCCGAGGGTCAGGGCCGCCTTCCCGAAGGCGCCCGTGCCGTCGGGGCAGCGCGACCAGGACGGCGCGGAGTGGGCGCTCCAGGTGAAGCTGTCGACGAGGGTGCTGCCGCCGGGCAGGTAGAGGCGTGCCTTGTCGCTGGAGCCGAGACCGAACGCCGCGGCCACGGCGAAGGCGCGCGCCGCCCCCGGAGCGAGGGTGGTCCCCGCCGGAACCGTGAACGTGTGGCTCGCGTCGTCGTCCTTGAGGACCCAGCCGGAGATGTCGACCGCGGCCGCGCCCTTGTTGAACAGCTCGATCGAGTCGTCGACGCTGCCGGTCGTCACCACCTCGTTGATGCGGATGTCGTCCGCGGGAGCGGCGTGCGCGGCCGGAGCGGCCAGCGTCGCGGCGGCGAGCAGCGTGGCACCGGCGACTACGGCGAGGCGGGCCGGGGCGAGGCGGCGACGCCCCCGGAAAGCACGAACTTCGAGCACGGAGTGTCCGTCCTGAGAGAGTGGCGAAGGGCGTCCCGAGACTCACGCCCGCCGCCGAACGCCGGTCGGCGTCGGACCCGTTGTCACATGAACGCCCGCCGAACGGCAGACCGTACGCCACGGCCCGTCCCGTGATCGGGCCGGGCCGTGGCGGGCCCCGTCGGCTACGCCGGGTCGATACGGGTGATGGCGCCGCCCAGCGCGAGGACGTACAGCTCGCCCGCGCGGCCCTCCACGAAGGAGATGACCTCGCCCCCGTTGACGACGAGGTCGTTCACCCCGGTCACCTTGCCGTTCTTGAGCGCGAGGGAGCGGATGGTGCCGTCGCAGTAGTCGCTGAACACGTACTGCCCCCAGAGGGCCGGGATCGCGCTCCCCCGGTAGACGAACCCGCCGGTCACCGCGCAGCCGAGGCCGGTGCGGGCGTACTCGTGGATCGGGCGCACGTGGTTCGCCGGCTCGGTGCCGCCCCGGAAGGGGTGGTTGCCCTCCATCTGGGACCAGCCGTAGTTCTCGCCGCCCTTGCTCCGCGCGGGCGCCCGGTCGATCTCCTCCCAGTCGTTCTGGCCGACGTCGCCGATCAGCAGGTCCCCCGTGCGCGCGTCGAAGGAGAACCGCCACGGGTTGCGCAGCCCGTACGCCCAGATCTCGTCCTTGGCGTCCGGGTCGCCGACGAAGGGGTTGTCCCGGGGGATCGCGTACGGCGTGCCTCCGCGCGGGTCGATCCGCAGCAGCTTGCCGAGCAGTGTGCCGAGGTTCTGCCCGTTGCCGTGCGGGTCGCCGCCCGCGCCGCCGTCCCCGAACGCGATGTACAGGTATCCGTCGGGTCCGAACTTGATGTCGCCGCCGTTGTGGTTGGCGTACGGCTGTGTCTGGGTGAGGACGGTGCGGCGGGTCTCCGGCCGGATCCTGCCCTTCCGTACAGCGAACTCGTCGATGGTGCTGGTGCCTTCGAGATTCGTGTACGAGATGTAGAAGTGGGTGCGTGCGGGGTCGAACGCGATGCCGAGGAGGCCGCGTTCGCCGTCGGTGGTGGTCTCGGCGGAGATGTCGAGCACCGGCTCGCCGAGCCCCTTCGGGCCTAACACCCTTACGGTTCCGGCCCGTTCCGCAATCCAGAGCGTGCCGCCCGGACCGGCGGCGCCGGCGATCGGGTTGCGCGCCGTGGCGACACGGGTGAGCGAGATCTTCGCGGCCTTCGTGACCTTCGCGACCGGCTGCCGGGCGCCGGCGTCCTCCGCGGAGGCCGTGCCGAGAGCGAGGGAGGCGACGAGACCGAGGGTGCAGAGGACGGCCGAGCTTCTCGTGCGAACGTTCACCGTGATCCTCCTGGAGGCGGTGCATGGGGGGACCCGGCTGCTCGGGGCAGTGGTGGGGATCGGTGTGCCGCCCGCGCCAGCACGCAACCGGGGGTGGGGGAACGGGGTGTACCGCTGGCCACGCAGGAGACTACTGGGACGCGGACGATTGGTATAGGCCAAGCACGGGCCCCGTCTGGGTGGCGGGGCGAGACGGGGCGCGCGACGGCGGAGCCGGGTCCCGTGGGGCGGGTCCCGTGGGGCGGGTCCCGTGGGCCGGGTCCCGTGGGCCGGGTCCCCTGGGGCGGGTCCCGGGATCAGTCCCGCGGGCGGGTGGCCGTGACGAGGTAGTAGTCGAGGTTGCGCTGCTCGTACACCTTCAGGAAGTTCCGCGGCCAGGTGCCCGGCTCCCACTGGTCCGACAGCCAGCGGTCCCAGCCCTGCCACACGTCCGGCCCGATGGACACGGCCCGCGCGTCCGTCAGGCCCGCCCGGGTGAACGCGTCGGTCACCAGCGTGACGGGGCGCGCGATGTCCAGCCCGTCGGCGAACGTCTCCAGGGACGACGCGAGCCGGGCGCCGTGGTCGGGGTCGTCGTCCGGGGTGAAGAAGCTCGCGACGACCACCCGGCCGCCGGGCCGCAGCACCCGGGCCGCCTCCCGGGTGAAGGCGGTCATGTCGTCGAAGTGCTGGGCGGCCTCGACGCTGTAGACGCAGTCGAACTCCGCGTCGTCGAACGGCATCTCCTCCGCCGCGCCACGGACGAACCGGAGCGCCGACGGCGAGGTCTCCAGCAGATCCGCGTTCGCCCGGCGGGCGCGGTCCAGCTGCTGCGGATGGATGTCCATGCCGGTCACCCGCTCCGGCCGGTACTCGCGCAGGGCGAGCGCGCAGCCGACACCGAGCCCGCAGCCGACCTCGACGATCCGGCGACCCGCGAGCGGTCCGGCGGCGCCGAGCACCTGCCGGTACATCTCCTCCTGGCTGCGGACCCGGTCGTCGACCGTGAGGGGTCCGGCGAGGTCGATCGAGCGCCAGTACCCGAAGTTGATGAACCCTCCGGCGAAGACCGGGACCGAACTCAGATCGGCCGGACCGTACGTCTCCCGCACCGCGGCCCGCATGTCCACCGGCTCCACCACCCGCGTCACCTCCGCGACCAGTCTGGCGCCCGGCCCCACCCCTGTCGACGGCGCAACGCGTCACTCGACCCGAAAGGGCGTACGCACCGGGGCAGGCGGGCGGGCGGTGCGGGTGCCCCGCGTCAGCGATCGGGGAGACCGCGTTCCGCGCCGCCGGGACCGGTGCCGAGGTAGGCCTCCCGTACCGCAGGGTCCGCGTGGATCTCGGCCGCCGCCCCTTCGGCGAGCACCCGCCCGAGGTCGAGCACCACGACGCGCGAGCACAGCTCCATCACGAAGGCCACGTCGTGCTCGACGAGCAGCACCGCGCAGTTCTCCTCGTCCGCCATGTGGCGGATGACGGCGGCGAGTCTGCGGCGCTCCTCCGCGGTCGTCCCGGAAGCGGGCTCGTCAAGGAGCAGGACCCGGGGCGGATCGGCGAGCGCGCGGGCCAGCTCGACCATGCGGGCCTGTCCCACGGGCAGGCCACCCGCGTACGAGTCGGCGAGCGCGTCGAGCCCGCACTCGTGGAGCACGGCGGCGGCCCGCTCCCGGTGGCGGCGCGCCGCCGGCCGTACTCCGCCCCGCCAGTCCTGTGCCACCACGAGATTGTCCGCGACGGTCAACTGGCCGAAGAGCTGCTGGCGTTGGAAGGTGCGCCGGATGCCGTGCCGGGCTCGCCAGACGGGGGAACGACGGGTGATGTCCAGTCCGTCGTACGTGATCGTTCCCGCGTCCGGCCGCCGCATCCCCGACACGACGTCGAAGAGCGTCGTCTTGCCCGCCCCGTTCGGCCCGATGAGGCCGCAGATCTCACCGGGGCCGACGGAGACGGTCACGTCGCGCAGGGCGTGGACGCCGCCGAAGCGGACGTCGATGCCGCTCGCGCGGAGCAGAGGGTGGCTCATCGGCGGACTCCCGTCCCCAGGTAGGCCTCGGCGAGCCGGTCCCGGTCCACCTCGGACCGCGGCCCGGACCAGGCGATCTCACCCTGCGCGAGATACGCGACGGTGTCGGCGATACCGAGCACCTCGGCCGCCTTCTCCTCGACGAGGACCAACGCGGTTCCGTGGTCGCGGAGTTCGGTCAGGAGACGGAAGACCTCGTCCACGACGAGCGGCGCGAGACCGAGGGACGGTTCGTCGGCGACGAGGACCGCCGGCGGCCGCTGGAGGAGCGGGGCGAGTGCGAGAAGCTGCTGCTCGCCGCCCGACAGGGACCCCGCGGCGACGGAACGGCGGGCGGCGAGTGCCGGGAACCGCGCGTACACGGCGTCCCGGTCCTCCGTCCCCGTCAGCTGCAGGGCCAGGTTCTCCTCGATCGACAGCCCGGCGAAGATCCCCCGCCCCTCGGGAGCCAGCCGCACACCCCGCCGGGCCCGGGCGACCGCCCCGTCACGGGTCACGTCCTCGCCCCGCACCCGCACGAGCCCGTCGGCCGGCCGCAGCAGGCCCGCCGCGACCCGGCAGAGGGTGGACTTCCCCGCCCCGTTGGGCCCGAGCAGCACCAGTACCTCACCGCCGCGCACCGTGAGATCCACGCCGTGCAGCACGGGCGCGCCGCCGTATCCGGCGTGGACTCCGCTCAGTTCGAGCGCGCTCGGTGTCCCGCCGGAACCGCCGCCCGGTCCTGGGGCGGGGCCCCCGGCGCGGCCGCCCTCCGCGGGCCGGGGAACTGCCGCCGGCTGCGGGACGTGCGGGTCCGCCCAGGCCTCACGGCGTGGGGGAACGACCCCCGGCACGGCATGCTGTACGGCGCCCGGTGCGGCACCCGGCACGGACCCCGGCACGACTCCCGGCGCGTCTGCCTGCAGAACTCCCGGTTCGGCCCCCCGCGCCGCCGCCCCCCGCATCGCCGCCCCCCGCGCCGCGGCGCGCCGGGCGGCGAGCCTCGACGGCAGCGCCGCGCAGTAGCCGTCGGGGTCGTTCGCCAGCGCGAGCCCCGCCAGGCCGAAGAGGATCACCGGCAGATGCGCGGACTCCGTCACGTAGGTCGCCATCAGATGCGGGACCACCGCGAAGACCAGCCCCGCCACCACCGCGAACTGCGGCCTCCGCACCCCCGCCGCGACCACGACCGCCAGCCACACCAGGCCCGTCATCGCCGTGAAGTCCGTCGCCGTGATCCTGGTGTTGTACGAGGCGTAGAGCACCCCTCCGAAGCCCGCGAGGCCCGCCGACACCGTGAAGAGCAGGAGCTTCGTCCGTACCACCGACACCCCCGAGGCCGCGGCGGCCTCCGGCGCCGAGCGGACCGCCAGCATGGCCCGGCCCCTGCGCGAGCCGCGCAGCCGGGTGAGCAGCGCGACGAGCACGCCGCTGAGCAGCACGAGCGCGAGTCCCATGGCCCGGTCGTCGCCCAGGTCCACGGGTCCGGCCACCGGCCTCGGGATCTCCCACCCGGTGTCGCCGTTGCGCAGCCACCCGAGCTGGAAGAGCACCTGATCCGCCAGGAAGGCGAGTGCCAGGGTGGCCAGGGCCAGTGATCTGCCTCCGAGCCGCAGCGCGGGCAGCGCGACGACCGCGCCGAGCAGGGCCGCGGCGGCCGTGCCGACCGCCGCCGCGGCGACGAACGGCCAGCCGTGGCTCATCAGCAGTCCCGTGACCAGGGCGGCGCCGGTCACGAACGTCGCCTGGGCGAGCGACACCATCGCACCGAGTCCGGTGACCACGGTGAACGACATGAACACGAGCCCGATCGCGAGCCCCTGGGTCAGGATCCCGCTCCAGAAGGGGGTGGTGACGGTGTAGAACGCCGTCCCGAGGAGCACGCCCGCCACCAGCCACGCGCCCCAGCGGCGGCCCCACCCCTTCCCGGCGAGGTACTCCACCGGCGGCGGATCCGCGGCCGCCGTGCCCGCCGCGCGGCGCCGCCGCCGTACCAGGACGACGAGACCGGCGAAGAGGATGAGGAACGGCACGGCGGTACGGAAGCCGGTGATGCCCTCGGCGAACGACGCGTACCCCGCCACGAGGTTCTGCAGGACCCCGAGCCCGAGGCCGCCGGCGAAGGCGAGCGGCACCGACGCGAAGCGGCCGAGGACCGCCGCGGTGGCAGAGACGAACAGGAACAGCGTGTAGTCGTGCGCGGAGAGCCCGAGGAGCGGGGTCGCGAGGACACCGGCGAGGCCCGCGAGACCGGACGACAGCATCCACGCGGTCGACGACAGCCGGTCCGCGCTGATGCCCCGCAGCTCGGTCAGCGCGCGGTTGTCGACCGCGGCCCGCAGCCGCAGGCCGAGCCGGGTGTGGCGCATCAGGACCCACAGGCCGGCCGCCGCGAGGGCGGTGGCGATCCAGGTGATCAGTTGGTCGGAGTCGATGCCCACACCGTCGAGCAGCTGCCAGGACACCGCGGGGCTCGGCCCGACCCCCGGCAGCCCGAACTGGTTCTCGGCGGGCAGGACCGGGGCGCCCGCCCGCTCCAGGAGTTCGACCGCCCACAGCCCGGCGGCGGGCAGTGCGACCAGCAGACCGATGGTGGCCACGATCTGCGCCGTCTCGCCGGCCTTGGCCAGCTTTCTGAACATCAGCCGGTCCAGGCCCCAGCCGAGGCCGGGCGCCACCACGAACACCAGGAGCAGGGCGGTGGGGACGGCCGGCCAGCCGAAGCCGGAGTGGAGCTCGTAGAACGCCAGCGCGCACAGATAGGCGGTGGCGCCGTGCGCGAAGTTGAAGAGTCCGGAGGCGGAGTAGGACAGCACGAGACCGGTCGCGAGCAGCGCGTACAGCGCGCCGGAGACCAGCCCGCTCAGGACGAAGCCCAGCAGGTCACCCACGTGACGCGCCCCTCAGCCGAAGGGGATCGGCGCATAGCACTTGAACGGCACCGCCACCTCGTACCGCCCGTTCTTCAGCCGGACGAGCGCCCCGCAGCCGAAGCTCTCCTTCTGTCCCTTGGGCAGCGCGCGGTCGCCGACGAGCGTGCCGGTGTCGGAGAATCCGGAGGCGGCCTTCTGGAAGGACTCGACGGTGAGGCCCTTGCCCGCCTTCGCGGCGACGGAGAGGAAGAGGTCGGCGCTCATGTACCCCGTCATCATGTGCATGTTGAGGGGGACGTCCTTGCCGCCGGCGGCCTTCTTGATGTCCTCCTTGAACTGCCGCATCGCGGGACCGTCCGACTCGAAGGGCTGGAACTGCAGCAGCACGTGCACCCCGTCGAGGGCCTGCTTCGTCGCGTCCTTCGCGAGCAGCCCGGGGTCGTAGTCCGTCGGGTCGGAGATGACGCCCTTGTAGCCGGACCGCTTGAGCGCGGTGAACAGGCCGATGTTGTACGGCGTCTGCATCACGGAGACGACGGCGTCGGGTGCGCCGCCGCCGGGGCCCGAGCGGAGGATCTCCTTGGTGTACGCCGACCAGTCGCTGGGCATCGAGGTCGCCGGCACCACGGCCTTGGCGTACGCGACCTGGAAACCGGCCGCCTTGAAGCCCTGGGTGAAGGTGCGGATGCCGAACTTTCCGGCGTCGTTGTCGCCGGCGATCAGCGCGACGGACTTGCCGCGCGAGCCGCCCAGGACGGCCGCGAGGCCCTCGGGCCAGGTCTGGTTGAGCGTGCCGCCGGGCGTCGGGACGAGGCAGCCGTTGAAGCCGTAGAGATGCGCCGGCCCGCAGAACGAGGGGAGCGTGCCCCAGCCCACCGTCGGGACCTTCTGGGCGTCGAGGAAGTCGGCCCCGGCGAAGGTGACCGAGCTCATGGGCGAGACGGCGAAGACCTTGTCCTGCTGGACGAGCTTGCGTGCCGCGGCGAGGTTCCTCGCGGGATCCTGGCCGTCGTCCTCGGCCCCCAGGTACTCGATCTTCCGTCCGTTGATCCCGCCCTCGGCGTTGGCCCGGTCGTAGCGGGCCCGGGCACCGAGGTCGGTGTCCTTCTTGGAATAGCCGCTGGCGGTCGTCATGGAGACGATGCCTCCGACCTTGATCGTGTCGGCGGTGACTCCGCGTACGGAGGAGGGGGTACTCCCGCCGCTGGAGGCGGAGTTGCAGGCGGTTGCGAGGAGCAGCGCGAAGCTGGCGGCGATGACGCGCAACGGTCGAGGCACGGGCGATCCCTCCGTCGGGTGACCGCATTCTGTAACCGACCTGATGAACCGTCAATGACTGATACAGCGTCAATTGACGAACCGTCAGATGAGTGACCGCCTCCTACTGCGGTACGTCCGGGATGCTCCGCGGGCCCGTGCAGCGGGCGCCCGCCTCCTCCACCCTCCGGCGCAGTTCGCGGTCGGCCGTGACGACCAGGCACGGCCTGCCGCTCGCGTTCCGGGCCAGTTCGGCGATCAGGTCGTCGCCACTGCCCGGAGCCTCCTCGACCCGTACACCGGGTACGGAGGCGACGCCCCGGGCGCGGCCCTCGACGACGAGCACGATCTCGTACGGGCCCGCGAAGGAACCGTCGGCCGGGCCGCCCGTCAGGGCGAGCCGGTCGCGCAGGCGCTCCGCGGCCCCGCGCCGGTCCCGCCACCAGCCGTCCGGCACGGATCCCACGACGTTGGCACCGTCCACCACGAGGAGGGGACGGAGCGGCGGATCATGGGGGCGGAGCGGCGGATCATCAGGGCTCATCGCCCCAGGATGTCAGCAGGCCCCACGGTCGGGTGGTGACGGTGCCGCCGGGTTCGGCGAGGACCTCGGGTGGCGGCTGCCACCGAGGCGGAAGAGGGTGGTCATGCGCGACGACGAAAGGCAGCACAGCCATGACCGAGAGCCGACCCGCGACGACGACCGACTCCGGCGCCCCGGTGGAGAGCGACGAGCACTCGCTCACCGTGGGTCCCGGGGGGCCGATCCTCCTCCAGGACGCCTACCTGATCGAGCAGATGGCACAGTTCAACCGGGAGCGCATCCCGGAACGCCAGCCGCACGCCAAGGGCAGCGGCGCGTTCGGCCACTTCGAGGTCACCCACGACGTCAGCCGCTACACCAAGGCCGCGCTGTTCCAGCCGGGGACCCGCACCGACCTGGTCACCCGCTTCTCCACGGTGGCCGGCGAGCGCGGCAGCCCGGACACCTGGCGGGACCCGCGCGGCTTCGCGGTGAAGTTCTACACCTCCCAGGGCAACTACGACATGGTCGGCAACAACACACCGGTGTTCTTCGTGAAGGACCCGATGAAGTTCCAGCACTTCATCCGGTCCCAGAAGCGCCGCGCCGACAGCAACCTGCGCGATCACGACATGCAGTGGGACTTCTGGACCCTCTCCCCCGAGTCCGCCCACCAGGTCACGTGGCTGATGGGGGACCGAGGCATCCCGCGCAGCTGGCGCCACATGAACGGCTACACCTCCCACACGTACATGTGGATCAACGCGTCCGGTGAGCGGTTCTGGGTGAAGTACCACTTCAAGACCGACCAGGGCATCGACTTCCTCACCCAGGCGGACGCCGACCGCCTGGCGGGCGTCGACCCGGACTTCCACGTGCGGGACCTCTTCGAGCACATCCGGGACGGGGACTTCCCGTCGTGGACGCTGCACGTCCAGGTGATGCCGTACGAGGACGCGGCCGGCTACCGGTTCAACCCGTTCGACCTCACCAAGGTCTGGCCGCACGGCGACTACCCGCTCATCCCGGTGGGCCGCATGACGCTGGACCGCAACCCCACCGACAACCACGCCGAGATCGAGCAGGCCGCGTTCCAGCCGAACAACCTGGTCCCGGGCATCGGACCGAGCCCCGACCGGATGCTGCTCGCCCGGCTCTTCTCGTACGCGGACGCCCACCGGGCCCGCATCGGCGTCAACTACCAGCAGCTTCCGGTGAACGCCCCCGTCGTCGACGTCCACACCTACTCGAAGGACGGGGCGATGGCGTACCGGAAGACGTCCGATCCGGTCTACGCGCCGAACTCCAAGGGCGGGCCCGCCGCCGATACCGAGCGGTACGGAAGCCCGCCGAGCTGGACCGCCGACGGCGCGATCACCCGAACGGCCTACGTCTCCCATCCGGAGGACGACGACTGGGGTCAGCCCGGCACCCTCGTGCGCGAGGTCCTGGACGACGCCGCCCGCGACCGGCTCGTGGACAACGTGGTCGGCCACCTCCTCGACGGGGTGAGCGAGCCGGTCCTGGAGCGTGCCTTCACGTACTGGACGAACATCGACGCGGCCGTCGGCAAGCGGATCTCGGAGGGCGTCCGGGCCAAGCAGGCATCCTCGTAGGACCATGGGCCGTGGGCTTCGAGCCGTGAACCAGGCGACGGCGTGGGTCGTGCTCGGTCGTGTTCAGAACTCCACCGTGATGAAGCCGTCTTCGTCGTCCGGCGCCGGTGCGTGCACGGTGTAGCCGAACTGGTCCCTGAGTTCGGGAACGTCCCAGTTCGCCGCCCGATCCCGGTAGTTGAAGAAGAGGTCCTTCGCCGCTCCGCCGTTCTTCAGGATCCGGGCGATCGCGATGTCGTCGGGGTGACCGTGGACGCTTCCGTTCGTGGAGATCAGATAGCGGCCGCAGTCGAGGAGGCCGAGGAGGTTGTTCGAGATGTTCTTGGCGCTGCCGTGGTGGGCGACCTTCAGGGCGTCGATCCGCAGCCGGCCGTTCTCCTCCTCGGCGCGTGGCCGGAGCGAGGCCACCAGGCGTGGGTCGTCCGCGTCCCCGGTGAGGACGATGCGGGTGCCCTCGAACTCGAAGAGCAGACCGATGCTGGTCGGGTTCGTCGGGGAGCCGTCGCGCCTGAAGGGCGCCGCGGCGAGCGCGTCGACGTCGATCGCCCCGAAGCGTTCGATCCCGGCCTCCGGCTGCCTCTCCTTGGGGTCGACCCCCGGGATCAGGCCGGCTTCCTCGCACTTCGTCTTCCAGGTGCCGATCAGCGATTCCAGCAGCCGGCGGTCAGGGGCGAGCACCTCCATGGTGGACCCGTCGTCGAACCAGGTCGGCGGGTGGTCGACCTCGATGCTGCGGCCGGCGAACGCGGCGTTCCACGGGAGCTGCTGGTTCATGAGCTCGCTGGTGAGCAGCTCCCCGTCGACGGCGCCGAAGACCTCGCGGTCGTGCAGATGGTCGAAGCCGTTGAACCACACGTCCCCGAACTCGACCGACCGCTCGGGGTCGCCCAGCAGGGCCAGCACGCCGAGGATGTGGTCCTGGTCGACGTGGGTCACGACCAGCACGTCGATCCGGCCGTCCAGCCCGGCCAGGAGCGGCTTGATCCGCCCGTAGGTGCCCCGCCGGCCGCCGTCGACGAGGATCCGTCGGACGAAGTCGTCGTTGCCGTATTCGAGGAGCAGACAGTCGCCGTCCTCCGCGGGCAGCATACTGAGGCGGATCATCACGTGCTCCCTTGACGCAGGTCGAGGATGAGGAACGGCTCGCGCATGTCGGCCAGCCAGGAGAGCCGACGGACCTGGTCGAGCCGGGAGGCGCACTCGGGGTCGTCGGGGAAGGCTGCGAGTCCGTCGGCGAGCCAGGTGAGACCGAGGGTGTAGAAGGGGATCCCGCGGTCGAAGGCGTCGATGAGCCCGTTCCGGGCCTCCTGCCGGTCGGCCCCCGGCCGGCGCAGCAGCCGTACGGCCCGCAGGATCGCGCCGTCGCCGAGCCAGGGGTAGCGGTCGGCGAGGAGCCGCAGCCAGGGGTCCCAGTACGTCTCCTCGGCCCGGTGGTCGGTGCCGAGCAGGACGTACGATCCGGCGGTCGCGGCGAGCGGGTTCGCGGGATCGGAGTGGAGCGTCCTCCCCACGTCGGTGAAGAGTCGCGCCGCGGTGTCCAGGGCGCCCTGGGCCATGTAGGCGAGCCCGGCACCGAGCCGGGGGTCGCGTACGGTCACGGCCACGGCGCTGCCGGTCGGGCTCTGCCGCAGGTTGACCAGGACCTCGACGTCGCTGGTCCCCCAGGGCAGGGGGAGGGTGACGAGTCGTACGGCTCCGGCCGCCTCCACGACGAGGAACTGCCGCTCGCCGGCCGGTCCGCCGGGGGCCAGGGCGGGGCCGTCGGGGCCGAACCGGTAGAGCGGGGTGACCTCGGCCCCGCTGTCGGCGGGGGCCGGCAGCGGGCGGGGGGCGCTTCGGGCGATCAGCGGGGCGACCGAAGGCCGCGCGGGATCCTGTTCGAGGGCCAGCATCGACGCGTAGGACCAGCGGGCCGGCAGGGAGTCGCCGACCCAGGTGGCGCGCGCGGGGACGTCGGCGAGGGACTCGGGCAGGAAGCCGTCCTCGCCGACGGCGGGCGCGACCATGGACCGCGAGGCGACCGACTCGGGAAGCGGGACCTCGGTGGCGCCGTGGTAGACGCGCTCGGGCTCGATGTTGCCCATGAGGTACTGCCAGGCGTGCGTCCCGTACGGCGAGTCGGTCATGTCGAAGTCCACCGGCGCCGACCGGCCCTCCACCGCCTCGGCGTCCTTCGTCAGCACCATCCCCGAGGGCAGGGTCGCGGACACGATGTAGCGGCCGGGGTCGACCGGATACGAGGCGGGATCGGGTGAACGTCCGCAGGGGATGAGGATGTTGCGCAGCGAGGTGCCGTCGAGGCAGGCCGGGCGGATGTCGCCGACGATCACCGCCTCGTTGAACTCCCCGGCGGGAGAGAGGAGGAGCCGGACGGCGAGCGTGGCGGTCATGGTCTGGCCAGGACGACGCGGAACATCGGAGGGCGGGCGTCGAACGTCTCGCGCCGGGTGTCTCCCGGCCCGAGGAGGGCCTCGACCTCGTACCGCCCGAAGGGCAGGAACAGGGGCCACTCTCCGTCGTCGCCCGCGTCGTCGGCGGGCGGTGGGCGGCGCCGCTCCTCCTGGGCCGGGTGCCGGCAGACGAACTCCGCACGGGCGTTGTCCTCGGCGGGATCGCAGCCGACGTACACGGGGACGATCGGGTCTCCCCGCAGTTCGTGGAAGTCGAAGTCGAAGGACTCCGGGCTCGCCGGGACGGCGGCCCCCGCGAGGGTTCCCGCGAAGGGGATGGCCCGCATGAACTGGCTGATCGCATGCATGAGGGTCTGGGTCGTCACCCGCCACACCCGGCCCTGGGTGTTCTCGCTTCCGGCTCCGTCGAAGCTCCGGAGCAGCGCGTCGGTGAACAGGCTGACGCGGCCGGCCCGGCCGAAGGACTCCTGGCCGTGCAGGGTCGCGAAGTACACGGCGTGCTTCCTCGGCACGAGGCCGTCGGGACGCAGGGTGCTGCCGCTGAGCGGGACCCGCCCGAGGTTGTCCGTGCCCACCCGTTTGACGAGCGTGTCGGAACCCGCCCGGCAGGCGTCCACGAAGAACACCTGTTGCGCGGCACGGCAGTTGTTGAGCCCGTTCTTCAGCGCCTCGAACTGGAGAGCGCCGTTCATCGGGCTGTCCCGGTCGGCGAAGACGTCCGAGGCCAGGAGGGACGTGGTGATCCCCAGCGAGACGCCGTGACCGCAGAAGTAGAAGACGAGCCGGGCGTCGTCGTGGTCGCCCCGGTCCTTCCACTCCGTGATCGCGGCGACGATGTTGTCGATGGTCGCCTCTTCCACGACATGCTCCGCACCCGTCGTGGGGTGGCGGAAGGGCGCGGGCGCGGCCTCGCTCAACAGGAGCGCGACACTCCCCAGGGGGCGGCTGCCGTCGTGGTAGCCGCCGATCATCCAGGTCGCGAACTCGCGTGCCGAGAGGGGTGGCGAGGAGAGCTGCCGCATGCCCAGGGCACCGGGGTGGTCCGTCGGCGACCGACCGCCCTGCAGATGCGTGTACGCCCCGACCCCGATGACGAGTGCGTGTGTCGCCGCGACACCCACGTCCTCGGAGACGTGCACGGTGAATCCGGCCATGGAACCTCCACGTGACGCACTGGCGGGCCGGTGGGAGGCTTTGCTTCTAGCATAGGAGGAAGAGCGGCTCATGTCCCTCGGAGGCCGTGATGGGAAAGAACATCGTGGTGTGCCTGGACGGGACGGGCAACCAGCTCAAGGCCCGCGGCAACACCAATGTCGTCCACCTCTACGAGATGCTCGACCTCACCGACCCGACGGCGCAGATCGCCTACTACGACCCCGGCGTCGGCACCTTCTCCGCCGCCGGCGCCTGGACGGTCCCGGCCCGCAAGCTCTCCCGCCTTCTCGGCCTCGCCTTCGGCGCCGGCCTCAAGGAGAACCTGGCCGAGTCGTACACGTACCTGATGCACCATTACGAACCAGGCGACCGGATCTACCTCTTCGGCTTCAGCCGCGGCGCGTACACCG
Organism: Streptomyces sp. NPDC056480; assembly: GCF_042795405.1. Lineage (NCBI taxonomy): Bacteria > Bacillati > Actinomycetota > Actinomycetes > Kitasatosporales > Streptomycetaceae > Streptomyces > Streptomyces sp. NPDC056480. The sequence goes on from NZ_JBHTSA010000015.1 coordinate 15,059, forward strand.
CGCGCGCCCTGGCGGGGCTGCTCAAGGCGGTCGGGCTGCTCCGGCCCGGGTCGGAGAACCTCGTGCCGTACGCGATCTCCGTGTACGCCAGGAACCGGACCTGGACCGAAGACGACTGGAGGCAACTCCACCAATTCGCCGACGCGTTCAGCAGGAAGGTGGACGACCGCACCGGAATCCCCGTGCATTTCATGGGAATCTGGGACTCGGTCAAGGCGGCCGGACTCCTGCGCTGGAACCTGCGCTGGCTCTTCACCCGACGGATCCCCAACGTGGGCCGCGTCCGCCACGCCGTCTCCATCGACGAGAAGCGCCGACCGTACGAGGAGTACCTCGTCCTGCCGCCCGAGAAGCCGGGGGCGCAGGGCCCGCTCATCGAGGAGGCCTGGTTCGCCGGAGTTCACTCCGACGTGGGAGGCACCTTCGACCACGACCCGAGACTTCCCACCGTCGCGCTCAAGTGGATCGTGGACGGCGCCCTCGACGCGGACCTCCTGCTCAAGAAGAAGGCGTACGGCAAGCACCTCACGCTCGACGCCGGCCACGCGCAGGGCACGGTGCACCGCATGGGCGCGGTGTGGGCCCTGCTGACCTACCGTCCGCGGCGGGTCCCCGCCGGTGCGCAGGTGCACGAGAGCGTACGGCGGAGGATCGAGACGGACGCCGGGTACGCGAAGCGGATCCCGGACGGGGTGATCTGGACGGACGAGGAGTGGTTGGCTCCGCATCCCCGGGCCGGGAGTGGGGCAGGAGCCGGTACCGGGACCGGGGCAGGAGCCGGAACCGGATCGGGAGCCGGAACGGGATCGGGAGCCGGATCGGGAGCGGGCTGAACGGTACCGGCCGATGGGGCCTGCGTCGTCGCCGTGCTGAGGACGAAGCCGTGGTGAGCTTCCGTGGCGCGGCGGTTCGGCTCGGTGGCAGCGGATTCCAGGCTGAGGGACGATGGTTCAGGGGCTCCACTTCACACTCAACGGGAGACGGAGCATGTCCAATCCACTTCTCAGGATGGGCGACAGCGGACCCTTCGTCGTCCGCCTGCAAGAGGACCTCACCACCCACGGATACGCCGTCGGCCAGGTGGACGGCATCTTCGGACCCAAGACCGACGCCGCGGTGCGACAGTTCCAGTCCGATCAGGGTCTGGTCGTCGACGGAATCGTGGGGCCGGCCACATGGACGGCGCTCGAAGGCCCCGTTCCGACCCAGGCGGTCACGTTCGACCTGTCCGACTTCCCGGCGCTGGCGCACATGTTCCGCTGCGCGGCCGACAAGGACGTGGACGGCTACGTGGCAGCGTTCGGGATCGATCTGACATGACACTCGGGCACACCGGCCGGCATTCGGCATCCGCCGCCGGATCCGGCTGAACGGAGAGCCGCCATGGCATGCGAACTGCAGAAAGTCGCCGTCGCCGTCGCCTTCGGGAATGCCGTCGTGGCGACGCCCGGCGTCGCGTTCGGCACCGTCGCACCTCCCCTCGAACCGTTGATCGCCGCCAGGATGTGGCTGTCCTGGGTGGGCGTCGTGGTCACACTGGGGCTGCTCGCCAAGTGCCTCGACGACGCGGGACGGCACCAGGACGCCCAGACGCTGAGGCAGGAGATCGACAAGCTGAAGGGCGAGATGGAGTCCATCAAGAACAGCGTTCCCCACTGATCCCGGTACACGTTGCTGATCCGTCAGGGGGCGACCGGGGTTCAGGAACGTCCGGCCGCCACCAGGGCGGTGAGGACCCTGTGGGTCTTGCTGTCGGGGAGCTCGGAGAGCGTCACCCCGAGCTCCCGCACCGCCTCCTCCAGCTTCCGTTGCCTGCGCTCGGCCCGTGCCGTCAACTCCCCGACCTCCTCCCCGTCCTTGGGCTTCACCCGGGTCGAGGCCTCCAGGAACTGCAGGCCGGCCACCCGCCACGCCTCCAGATCCACCTCCAGGTCGCCGAGCGCGACGTCATCGGCCTTCGTGGAATGCACCGGCCCCAGCGCGACCAGCCCGTCGACCTGAACGTCGGGGGCGCACACATCCAGGAACTGCTCCTGCACCACGCCGATCGCCACAGCGGAATCGGCTCCGGGCTGGACCGCGCTCAGCAACGCGCCCGAAGGGTGACCGTGGGTCAGGGACGCGGCCACCACCCGGCGGTCCGCCGCCCAGTCCCTCTCGATCCGATACGTCAACGGCGTGGCGTCGAACGGGCCCGCGAACCTGCCGACCAGCTGCTCCAGGGTGCAGGGCCGCAACTTCACGGTCAGCTCGTCCGGACCGCCACCGATCCTGAACCGTACGATCACGCCCTCGTCCAGCAGCCGCACGCGGCCCTCGGCGACGGCGTCCCGGTCCTCGGCGAACCAGATCCGGCGCGTGGTCGTCGCGGCGCCCGCCGCGCCCAGGGCCGACATCGCCGCTGCGACGTCACCCTCGATGTTGACCTTGATCTCGATCGGCAGCAGGTTCATGGCATCGCTCCCGCGTGATCCCCCCGGCAATCCGGTAATCCGGTAATCCGGTATCCGGCGATTCCATGGTATTCACACCGCCTTGCGGGCCGCAGCGTGACCCTGAGTCACCACATGCACGTTCAACTACCGCCCGTGCCGCATTGGTTGCCGCCGTCTCTGGTTCGGCAGGGCCGACGACACCGCGTCCGTACGGACCGAGGACGCCGGCGGCGGCCACACCATCGCCATTCAGAGCGTCTCGGTCAGGCCGGGGGACGAGAACAGCGTGTACACGCCGATGGTGAACGACAAGGAGCTCAAAGCCCAGGCGTGCGTGGACGTTCCGTCCCTGCCGCCCGGCTCGGACTTCGCGTGCACGATCTTCTACTGACGCGTCCGCCACGCCTTCGGCCCGTGCCGCGTCGGTCGTGTTGCGGCCCGCCGTACCCGTGACATGCTGGAATTCGGAGACACCAGCGGGTTGACGCGCGCGGTCGCGTGACACACACGCGGTGAGCGCTGCAGAAGCGAAAGCTCAGCAATGCCGACTCCGAACCCCGACTCCGCGAGCCCGGTGACCACCGGCCCCTCTGCCGCGGCGCGGAGGTTCCGGACCGTCGTGCCGGACAGTCAGAGCCCCAGGGAAATGACATGGCCGAGATCAGAATCGACAGCAGTGGTCTCACCTTCACCAAGTTCTCTGTCTCGGGGCACAGTCCGAATGTCATCGACGGCGCGGCCGCACCCGTCGTCTCCCTCGACCCGGGGGTCTACGGCATCGAGCAGATCCCCGGCAGACCCGCGCTCTTCGAATTCCGGGTGACGCAGGAGGGCCTGGTCGAATACGACGCGGAGCACGACCCGTTCCTCTCAGGGCGCGGTACGCCCACGCTCGTGCTTCGCGGCTTCCCCGTCACGCTCGACGGGCGGGCGCTCTCCCATGACCTGGAGGCGTTCCTCCACGGCAGCTTCGCGCGCTTCGCGCGGGGCACGGTCCACCAGCTGAGGCTGCTGCCGGCCGGGAGTTACGGCTTCGTGCCCGGGCCGCGGGTCGTGGTACCGCTCTTCGACGTGGACGTGAACGGGGCGGTGCGGCTGACCGAGACGGTGGCCCGGTGCGGCTCGGTCGACACCTCGGCGGACGGCACGCCTGTCGTGACGATTCGAGGATTCACCGTCGCGGTCGACGGCCAGGCCTTGTCGATCGACCTCGAGGTCTTCCTGAACGGCAGCTTCGAACGGCTCCCCCGCACACGGGTCAACCGACTCGCCCTCATCCCGGCCAAGGGGTACGGCTTCGTCCCCGGCCCCCGTGTCATCGTCCCCGCGTTCGACCTCGACCCCGACGGCAGCATCACGGCCAGCCCGACGATCGCGCAGTGCGCCACCACGGGCTCCACCGCCGACGGCACGGCTCTCCTCACCATCCGCGGCTTCAAGGTCACGATCGACGCGCGGGCCCTGTCCCACGATCTGCGCCCGTTCCTCAACGGCAACGACACGGTGCTGGACCGCGCCCGCTCCCACGAACTGGTCCTGATACCCGCCGAGGGCTACCCCTTCGTACTGGCGCGGGGCTTCGCGGACCTGCAGTTCACGGTGACCCCCGAAGGCCAGGTGACCATCCCGCCCGCCCACGCCGGCTACGCGGAGACCAACGGGCTCACGCTGACCATCCGAGGCTTCAAGGTCACGGTCGACGCCCGAGCGCTCTCGCACGACCTCACACCAGAACTCCTCGGCTGGACCACGGGCGCGCTCCCCCGTGCCACCACCCACGAACTCACCTTGATCCCCAGCAAACAGTTCAAGTTCATCCTGGCGCGGGGAGTCGCCGACTTCGACTACGCGCTCGCCCCCGACGGTCAATTGACGATCCCACCGGACTGCAACGACTTCGCGGAGATCACGGACCGCACTCTCACGATCCGAGGCTTCAAGGTCACGGTCGACGCCCGGGCGCTCTCGCACGACCTCACGCCCGAGCTCCTCGGCTGGACAGCAGGCGCGCTCCCCCGCGCGAACACGCACGAACTGACCCTCATGCCAAGCCAGCAATACATGCTCTTCCTGGCCCGAGGCCTGGCCGACTTCCACTACGCCCTCACCCGCGACGGCCAACTCACCATGCCACCGGACTGCAACGGCTTCGCGGACATCACCGGCCGCACACTCACCATCCGAGGATTCAAAGTCACCGTCGACGCCCGAGCGCTCTCGCACGACCTCACACCAGAACTCCTCGGCTGGACAACAGGCGCGCTCCCCCGCACGAACACGCACGAACTCACCCTCATCCCCAGCCAGCAATACATGCTCTTCCTCGCCCGAGGCCTCGCCGACTTCCACTACGCCCTCACCCGCGACGGCCAACTCACCATGCCGCAGAACTGCAACGGCTTTGCAGAGATCACCGGTCGTACTCTCACGATCCGAGGCTTCAAGGTCACCGTCGACGCCCGAGCGCTCTCGCACGACCTCACGCCCGAGCTGCTGGGCTGGACCGCAGGCGCCCTACCCCGCGCCACGACCCACGAACTCACCCTCATCCCCAGCCAGCAATACATGCTCTTCCTCGCACGAGGCCTGGCCGACTTTCACTACGCACTCAGCCGCGACGGCCAACTCACCATGCCGCAGAACTGCAACGGCTTCGCAGAAATCACCGGCCGCACCCTCACCATCCACGGATTCAAGGTCACGGTCGACGCCCGAGCACTCTCCAACGACCTCACACCAGAACTCCTCGGCTGGACAACAGGCGCCCTACCCCGCGCGAACACGCACGAACTCACCCTCATGCCCAGCCAGCAATACATGTTCTTCCTGGCCCGAGGCCTGGCGGACTTCCACTACGCACTCACCCGAGACGGCCAACTCACCCTCCCCACCGACTGCAACACCTTCGCCGACATCACCGACCGCACGCTCACGATCCGCGGATTCAAAGTCACCATCGACGCCCGAGCACTCTCCAACGACCTCACGCCCGAGCTGCTGGGCTGGACAGCAGGCCCCCTACCCCGCGCCACCACCCACCAACTCACCCTCATCCCCAGCCAGCAGTACATGTTCTTCCTCGCCCGAGGACTCGCCGACTTCCACTACGC
>NZ_JBHTSA010000015.1:20701-101037 GCF_042795405.1 Streptomyces sp. NPDC056480
CGCCCTACCCCGCGCCACCACCCACCAACTCACCCTCATCCCCAGCCAGCAGTACATGTTCTTCCTCGCCCGAGGACTCGCCGACTTCCACTACGCACTCACCCGCGACGGCCAACTCACCATCCCCACCGACTGCAACACCTTCGCCGACATCACCGACCGCACCCTCACCATCCGCGGATTCAAAGTCACTCTCGACGCCCGAGCGCTCTCGCACGACCTCACCCCGGAGCTACTGGGCTGGACCGCGGGAGCCCTGCCGCGCGCGAGCACCCACCAACTCACCCTCATCCCCAGCCAGCAATACATGTTCTTCCTCGCCCGAGGACTCGCCGACTTCCACTACGCCCTCACCCGCGACGGCCAACTCACCATCCCCCCCAAGTTCGCCGCCTTCGCGGAGTCCAGGAGCCGTACGCTCACCCTTCACGGGTTCACCGTCACCTTGAACGCGCGGGCGCTGTCCCATGACCTCACGCCCGAGTTGCTCGGCTGGACCGCCGGGGCTCTCTCTCGCGCCAGCACGCACGAGCTCACCCTCATCCCCAGCAAGCAGTACATGTTCTTCCTCGCCCGAGGTCTCGCCGACTTCCACTACGCCCTCACCGTCGACGGTCAGATCACCGTCGCTCCCCGGTTCTCCGGCTTCGCGACGGTCGCCTGGCGCACGCTGACCCTCCACGGGTACGAGATCACGGTCGACGGGCGGGCACTGTCGCATGACCTCATGCCGGAGTTGCTGGGGTGGACCGCGGGTGCTCTGTCGCGGGCCGGTGCCCATCGGCTGACCCTGATGCCTTCGGCGCAGTACCTCATGAGCGGCGCCGGAGTCGCGGGTGTTCAGGTCCTGTTCAGTGTCGGTACGGACGGCACGGTGGTGATCGCCGCCGGGCCCGACGGGCTGCTCATCTTCCTTTCCGGTGCCGCGGTGCCTCGGGAGAATCCCTTCGCGTTGCGTCGCGCGCTCGACGAGGCCCGGCTGGAGCACGACGCCAAGCAGGCCGACGTGGACGCGCGAGCGGTCACGCTCGCTCGCATCCTCACGTGGTCCGCCGGGCCGTTCCAGCCCTTCGAGCCGGGCCCCACGCCACGTGCGGTGGTGCGTTCCGCGGAGGAGAACCAGCAGGAGCGGCTGGCGGAACTCGAGGGGTTGCGGGCAGAGTTGGTGAGCACGGGTCAGCGGTTGGCCGCCGCCCTCGACGGGGAGGAGCCGCTCTTCGCCTCGGCGAACGCGGCTCCCATCGCCTTGTTGCCCGTTCGCATCGAGACGAAGTGGACGGACGACGCCCGTTCCCTCAAGGTGCGCGTCTATCCCGACGACATCCACATCGACGCGTTCGAACCGGCGCTGACCCCCGCCGAGCTGGAGGCCGCCCGCGTCTACTGGGCCGACCCCGGTGAGGCCGCCTGGCAGGTGCTCCTCGGCAAGCTCAGCGCGCCCAGGGCGGCGTGGGCGACCCGGGCCGCGCGACCGGGCGCTCCCCCGCCGCGGATGCGTGACCCGCGGCGGCGGCGTGCCCCGCGGGTGTCGACGCTGCCCGCACGCTGGCGCTTCCTGGGGCTGGTCGACGGGACGGTGGCGGTCGACAGGACGGGTGCCGACATTCCGGCCCCGCTGCCGCTCGGTCTGCTCGCGGCCGACGAGTCCGCGACCGATCACGAGCACGCGGAGTGGGCCATCGACTTCGACGCCGCTCTGGCGGCCGGGATGGGCACCGTGCTGACCCTGCCGGCGGAGTTCGACCATCTCGACGAGCTCTTCGTCATCGGGGTGAGCGAGCTGTCCCCCGAGGACGGGGCGGACGAGCTGCGCCGGTGTCTCCACGGTCACGCGTTCGGCGGCGGGTTCGGTTTCCTCGCCCCGGGGACTCCGACGAACAACACGCCCGAGACCACGTCGGCCTGGTCCTCGCGTCCCACCCCGATGCCTCCCGGTCCTCCCCCGGTCCTGGCGGCCCGTACCGACGCGTCCCGCCTGGCCAGGGCGCTGGGGCTGAGCGACGCGGGCTTCCTCGCGGAGTGCGCGGGCTCCGCGCACGACGGTGACGGCCCGGTCGCCGCGCTGTCGCTGCTGAGCTGGTGGTCGGTGCTGTACGAGATGCAGAGCGAGGCGGTCATGCCCGACTCGGGTGTGCCGCCCTCGGACGCCGAGCGCCGGGCCGCCCATGAGCGGTGGGTGGCGGTCAGGAACCACCTGGCGGATCACGTCCGCAGCCGCGGTCCGCTGCCGACCGTGCGTGTCGGGCGCCAGCCGTACGGGATCCTGCCGGTGACGGCACTCGACGAGTGGGTGCCGGACCGGGACGACGGCGTCGACGCGCTGCTGCTCCCCTGGCTGCAACGCCTGCGGCACCACTGGCGGGCCGCGCTCACACCGGGCTGGGTCCCGAGGGTGACCGACGGGACGCCGGCCGACTGGCTGGCCACGGACATCCTCACCCGGCTTCCCGTCTCCAACGACCTGGTGATCCGGCGCGAGTCCACGTCGAGGGGCGGGCGGGAGAGGTTCGACGCGATCCACAAGCGGGCCCCGAGCCCGGCGATCGCGCTCGCCGGCGTCCACTCGGGACTGCGCTGGACGGTTCCGTCGGAGGAGACCAGCAATCTCGCCTGGACGTCGAACACGACCGAGCCCGACTACCACCTCGTACCGGAGCGCCTCGCGCCGAACGCGGCCGAGTACGGCGTCCTGTTCGAAGACAGCCGGCGCCGGCTCGCCGACGCCGCGGCGTTCCTCCGCGGCGAGCTGACGCAGGAGCAGTATCTGGCGCGCTGGCCGATGACGAGTACCGGGGACCCCTCTCCCGAACGCCGGCCGACGATCTTCGGGCACTTCCGCTTCGGTACCCCCGAGCGGGCCACCGACCTCGTACCCCTGATGGTGAACGGCGACGGCAGGGACGTCTTCCTCACCCATGCCGACGGCTTCATCGGTGACGGCTTCGACCTCGCCTTCGACATCCCGAACGCCGTGGACCTGGCGATCCGGAAGCGCCTGCAGGAGGGCGCGGCGAGCGCGTCGGCGGCCGCGGTCCTGGAGCGCGCGCGTGAGGCGCTGCCGTCCGCGGGTGCGCTGACGAACGGTCTGCACGCGCTCGCCGGGGTGCCGGCGGACGGATTCCTGCCGCTGGCCTTCGAGCTCTTCGACGTCTGCTCGCACCGGTGGGACGCCTGGGCCACCTCCCTGGCCGCCAAGCGGCTGAGCGAGACCCGGACGGCGGGTACGTCCGGGATACGGCTCGGCGGATACGGCTGGGTGGAGAACCTCTACCCGGGTTCGGCGCTGCCGTCGGACGGGTTCATCCACGCCCCGTCCCTGCACCACGCGGCGACCGCGGCCGTGCTGCGGTCCGGGTTCCTCGCCCATCGCGACGCGGGGTCCCCGGACGCCGCGGAGGCGACCTCGCCGCTGGCCGTCGACCTGACCTCGCGCCGTGCGCGGACCGCCCGCTGGCTCCTCGGCGGGGTCAGGCGCGGCCAGAGTCTGGGCACGCTCCTCGGGTACCGCTTCGAGCGCGCGCTCCACGACGCGGGGCTCGATGTGCAGAAGGCCCCGTTCCGTCGTGCCTTCCCCGCGCCCGTGGCGCATGAGCCCACGGCGGGCGAGCCCGAGCCGGAGCTGTGGCAGCGCAGTGCCGAGGCGATCGCCGCGGGGAACGTCGTCGACGGCATCGCGCTCGCGCGGGCGGTCACGGCCGGCACTGTCGACACGGTGCTGGCCGGCCGGGGTCTGCCTCCGGCCGACCCCCGGGTCAGGCCCGCGCTCGACGACCTGGTGGACGCCCTCGACGCGGTGAGCGACCTGCTGCTGGCGGAGAGCGTGCACCAGCTCGTCGGTGGCAACCCGCTGCGGGCGGGTCTGTCCGCGGACTCCCTGGGCGCGGGTCGGCATGTGCCGGACCGGTTCGACTTCCTGCGCACTCCGCAGCGGGGCCGGGCCGTGACGCACCGGATCGCGGCCGTGCTGCCCCCCGCGTCCTCGCGGCCCGCCGGATGGGGAACGGACCCGTTCTCCGCGCTCGAACCCCGGGTGGACGCGTGGGTGGCCCATCTGCTCGGCCCCGCGGCCGGCTGGCGGCTGACGGGCGCCGCCAAGGCCGGGGAGGCCCCGCCGCGGCCCTTCGACGTGACCCTGGACGAGGTCGGCTTCAGCGCGCTGGGCCTGGTGCTCGACGTGGCGGGAAGCGTCCACCGCCGACTGCACCGCAGGATCGGCGAGCTCGCGGGAGTCCCGGGAGCCGCGGTCGGCATCCGTGAGGGATGGGACGAACTGCGCGCGGTCACCGGCCGGATCCAGGGCCTGCTGGTCGGCGCGGCACCGCTGCTCCCGGCCCATGTGCTCGACGAGGGGGACGCGCTCCCGGCACCCGACGTCGAGGACGTACGCGCACGGGTCGCCGGTTTCGTCACTGCGGTGACCGACCCGGAGCGGCGCCGGGCCCTGGGGATCGACGCCGATCCCGCGCGCCTGGCCGAGCTGTCAGGCGACGCGTCGAGCCCCGGCTGGCTGAGCGAGGCCACGCGCGTGCTCGCGGAGTTCCTCGGCAGCGGCGTGCCCCTCGCGCCGCCGCTCCCCGGGGTGTCCCTGCCGCCGTCCGCCCCCGGCGTGAGCGGCGCGGACGTGGCCGACTGGGTGCGCCGCTTCGGTTCGGTCCGGCCGACCGTACGGACCTGGTACGAGACGTTGCTGCTCGCGGAGACGCGCGCCGGCCGGCCGAGCCGTCTGACCGCCTCCCAGACTCCGGCGGGCGGCGGGTGGATCGGCGGCTCCTTCGAACCGCTCGCGCGACCGCCCGCCCGCCGCCATCTGGTCTGCCACACGCCCGTGGCCCCGACCGGCGCCCAGCGGCTCGCGGGCATCGTGTGCGACGAGTGGGTCGAGGTGCTGCCCGGGGCGGACGCCCTGGCCGCGAACAGGGCGGGGATCGACGGCTTCCCCGCCGAGTCGGAACTGACCGGCGTCTCGTTCCACTTCGACCGGCCGGACGCCAAGGCGCCGCACGCCGTCCTCGTCGCCGTACCGCCGCATCCGGTGCGCGGCTGGACGGCGGACGGCCTCGCGCTGGTGCTGCGCGACACCCTGGAGCTCGCCAAGATGCGCGCCGTCGACCTGGCCGACCTGCCCCTGCTCTCCGACGTGCTCCCCGGGATACGGGTGGGCGAGTTCGGGACGACGGCCCTGGCCTCCATGATCCGGGACCACTGGATCGAACTGGCTGAGGAGTGACCGATGCCTCGCAGGACCTTCGAGCACAGCGGATCCTTCCGGTTCCGTCTGGAACCCCTGTCCCGTACGAACGAGGTGGCCTCCGGGGTCTCGGCGCGGGTGCACGATCCGGCCTGGGCCCTCGCCCGCCAGTGGCAGTTCGGCGAGTTCGCCGGCCAGGACGCCGGCTCACCCGTCGTGGCCAGGATCGAGGGCCACAGCACCCTCGTGTCGGCGTGGCGCCCGGCGAGCGGCGACGGCGGCGTCGACCCGGCGGCGGTCGCCCCCTGGGTGCCGTACGACCCGGCGGCGGGCCCGCTCGACGCGGTGGTCGAGTCGGAGGACGGCACGGGCCCCGACGCGTACCAGCGGGTCGAGGGAGGGGCCCATTTCGTGCGTCTGCTGCACGAGGCCGGACTGTCGGCCAAGCTGCCCCAGGTGTTGGCCGAGTACCGCTTCGATCCGATGCCGGCCGGGACCGCGGGGCTGGTCGCCCTGCTCGCACCGCGGGTCCCCGACGCCCGCGAGCTGGCCGGGGATCTGACCGGCGGCGGTCTGCGGGTCCCGGGCCTCGCGGCCGTCGGAGGACGCTGGCTCGACTGGTGGCGCGAGGTCGCGCCCCCGGAGACACCCGGGACGGACGCGTTCGATCCGCACCGCTTCGAGTACCGCTCGGACTTCTCCTTCGGCGACCGGGTGCTGCACGCCGAGGAGTACCTCGGCGACGGCCTGGACTGGTACAGCGTCGATGTCGACCCGTCGGCCACGGCCGCGGCGCCGGCGCCCGTGCGTACCTTCGCCCAGGAGGTGATCCCGTCGACCGTGCGCTTCGGAGGGATCCCGGCGGACCGCTTCTGGGAGATGGAGGACGCGCAGATCGACCTGGGTGCGACGGACGTGTCGAGCCTGGACACCGGCCGGCTGCTGCTCATCTCGTTCGCCGAGGTCTACGGGAACGACTGGTTCCTGTTCCCTCTGGAGGTTCCGGTCGGCTCGATCACCACGCTCGACAGCATCGTGGTCACCGACTCCTTCAACGACACCCACACCGTCGAACGGGCCGGGCGCGACGATCCCCGCTGGAACGTCTTCACCCTCACCGGTTCCGACGACGGACTGCTGATGATGCCGTCCGGGCGGGGCGCCGTCGGCGAGTCCCTGGAGTCCGTGGCGCTCGCGCGGGACGAACTCGCCAACCTCGCCTGGGCCATCGAGAAGACGGTCACGCTCAGCGGCGAGCTCGTCGACCGCAGGGAGCGCTGGCTCCGTATCGCCCCCGAAGGGCCGCCGCCCGACGACATCGGCTCGTACGCCGTCCAGACCATCGTTCCGGACTACTGGCTCCCGCTCGTACCGCACGCCCTGAGCGAGCAGGCGATCCGGTTCGCGCTGGTTCCCCTGGTGCAGCCGGGCGCGGAGTCGAGGCCGATCGGCCGGCTGCTGCACCCGGACCACTGGGTGCACGAGGAGGAGGTGCCGCGCGAGGGCGCGCTGGTCGTACGGCGGCCGGTGCTGGCGCGGTGGTTCGACGGCTCCTGGCACGTGTGGGTACGGCGGGAGAAGAACCCGGGCGGCGGCGAGAGCTCCAGCGGTCTGCACTTCGACATCGTGCGGCCGTCGGAGACCTGGCCGTAAGCCCGTCGGAGACCTGGCCGCAAGCCGTTCGGAGACGTGGCCGCAAGTCCGTGTCAGGCCCCCTGGCCGTGAGCCAGGGGGCCTGACACCGGGCGCGGGCGCAGGGGCCTGACACCGGGCACGGGGGGCAGTCGCTACCCCGTCATCTTCTTCGCCGAGAACGCCACCTGGAACGGTCGCTGGAACAGGATCCGCGCGAAGTCGGCGGCGTCGAGACCGTCCCACCGGGGCGGGTCAAGCGGCGTGGCGATCGTCGGCGGCAGTCCGTCGACCACGCGCGGTACGACGAAGCCGTTCACCTTCGGCACCTTGTCCCACGTCAGGTCGGGCCAGGAGGCGAACGGCGGTGAGTCGTCCGTCGGCTTGTCGAAGCCGAACTGCGCGGCGCGCATGGGTTCGCGTACGACGAACATCCAGTGCTCGGCGACGGCCTGGGCCGCGGTCAGGTCCTCGAAGCCGTAGAGGTTGGTGCGCTCGTCCACGGGCAGGACGAACCTCGGCTCCCGCCACTCGACCCCGGCGCCCTCCACGGTCCGGTTCACGGACTTCGCCGCGAGCACGATGGTGCCCGGATAGCGACGGAGCACCTCGGCGCGGACCAGGACGACCAGCAGCTTCGAGTCGGCGCTCGGGTCGTGGTCGCCGAGCTGGTCCGCGGGCCCCCACCGGGCGATCTCACCGTACCCGGGGGCGACGCCGCCGGGTGGCCAGAACCGCGAGAACGGGGTGCCCGCCTCGTCCGTGGGGTACTCCCGCCAGCGCAGCTCCCGGTTGAACTCCTGGTTCAGTCCGACCAGGAGGGCCTCCACGAACGCCGGATTGGGTTCGAGGAGGGCCGAGGAGTCGTCGGGGAAGTCCGTGATCCCCGGCACCGCCCATTCCGGCCAGCGGGCGAGCAGTTCGGCGGCGATCGGGAAGCCGAACTCCGGGTGCCGCATGAGCGGGCGCAGCGGACGCGGGTCGTCGGCGGTGCGGCCGGACATCACCGTCTCGCCGAGGAGCGTCGTCATGCGGTCCATGGTCCGCGGTACGGGGCGCACGCGCTTCCGGATGCGGCCGACGAGTTCGCCGCCGGTCATGCCGAGGCCGGTGTCGGCGAGGAGGGGTGCGGACTCGTCCTCGGCGCTGATCACTCGGCGGATTCCGCGCACGAGCACGGGCTGCGACGTGGTCCGCGGTCTGCGGTCGACCGCGACCTGCGTGGCCTGGTTGGAGAGGGCCGTCAGTCGGTCCCTGGGGTTGCCGAACTCGGGGAACATCCGCAGTCCGCCGCTGTCCGTCTCGAGGTAGTCGACCGACACCATCCACATCGTGTAGATGAACCGGCCGAGGGTCCGGGTCGAGAACGCGGCGGCCGGGTCGCCGAAGACCGTCTGCGGGGTCAGCGGACCCTGGACCGTCCCGGTGGCCGCCTGCAGGGCCTCTTCCTTCACGCCGGCGAGCCAGGTGACCGGCAGGCAGGTCCTGGTGGCGTCCATCGCCTCGCTGAGGAAGGCGGCGGTCGGCATCACGTCGCCGACGTCCAGTTTCGCCGTCGTCCGCCCGGTGCGGCGGCGGAGCGCCCCGCCGGGCCGGGTGAGCCGTACGAACGCCGTCGACGCCGCGCCCCGAGGGACCGCGGACGGGGCGAGGAGCGTCTCCACGGGTTCGGCTTCCCCGGCGGACCCGTCCACGGCGTCGCGGTAGAGCGTGGCGAGTTCCGTCAGCGCGGCCGTCTTCATCGTGCTCAGATGCTTGGCCTGGGCGGCCTCGGCGGCCGCGGCGGCGAGCTCTCCGGCGGCGAGTGCCTGGTTCGCCTCGTCGGCCTGGCCGATCTGCTCCCAGGCACGCGCCATCAGGAACTCCTGTTCCAGCTGGACGTACCGGGCTCCGATCGCCGCGGCGATCCGGTACTTCACCTGGATGTTCAGCTGGCGCATCCAGCCGCCCGGCGGCACCGTCTGCACGCCGCTGTGGTGGCTGCCGTAGAGGGGCGCCGCCACGGCCTTCTCGTCCCGGTCGGGCAGGGAGCCGACGTGGTCGGGCAGGCGTCGCGTCCCGGGGGCGTCGAGGTGGTCGACGACGAGTTCGCGGAACTTGTCCATGCTGGGCCGATGGGTCCACGTCTCGTCCGCGGTCTCGGTGCCGGGGAGGGTGAGGGCGCCGTGGACGGGGACGGTGACCTGGGCGGGGGCGATGCCCGCGAGGAGGTCGGCGTGCGGCCACGGGTGGCGGACGTCGACGGTGCGGGAGCCGAAGCCGAGGCCCGCGAGCGTGGCGGTCGGCACGGGATCGATCCTGCGGGCCAGGTCTTCGAAGGAGGTGCCCTCGGCCCCAGTGCGGAACCGCCACGCGTGGTAGACGGGCAGGGTGACCTGGTTCTGGCCGGGCGACCAGGCCGGCGCGCCGCCGTCCGCGGGCGCCGCTTCGTTCAGCCCGGCGGCGCGGCCGGCCTTCGTCGCGGGGACCACGCAGGCCAGCCAGCCGCGATCCGGGTCGAGCCGGCGCGGACAGACCAGGCGGGAGACCACGTCGTCGACACCGCTGCGTACGTCGCGGGCGACGGCGTCCTGCGGTGCCTCGCCGTCCTCGACCCGCGCTTCCACGTGCGCCCAGGCCCATGATTCGGCAAGGTCGGGAAGGGCGCTGCCGGGTGCCGTGACGACGGGCGAGAAGGGGCCGGGTGCCAGGTCGCCCTCGTCGTCGCGGAGCACGAGCAGCGTCAGCCAGGGCAGACGGCGAGTCGCCGGGAGGCTGAGCAGCCAGGGGAGGCTCGCGTCCGAGAACTCGACGTGCGCGAAGTACTCCGGCACCGCGTCCGTCGCGCCGTCGGGCGGCTCGCTGCGCACGACGACCGACCGGTCGAAGCCGAGGGCGTCGCCGGGGCCGAGCAGTTGGAGGCTGGGGCCCGGGCGGTCGGGGAACGTCTCGGCGGGGCTTCCGTCGACCGTTCTGGTGATCTCGACGGCCGGGGTGAACCGGGGCCGTGCGTCCTGGGCCGAGGTGGCGTCGGCCGAGGCTCCGAGTGCGACGGATGCGAGGAACCAGCGTCGGCTCATGTGTGGATCTCCACTCGTGTGGTCCCCATCGGCCGCTGGGCCGCCCGCCAGCGGTCGGCCCGCTCGGCGGCGCCCACGGGACGGGCGAAGCTCTCGAGGGCGAACAGACCGGCGCCGGGCAGGGGCTTGCCGTCGTCCGGCACCGCGAATCCGGTGAACCATTCGGGTTCGACCTTGTATCCGGTCTCGTAGCCGTCGTCGACGAGATGGCGCTCGCCGGGGCGGACGTCATCGCCGGCCAGCCGTACGCCGCTCGGCAGGTCCTCGAACGCGTTGCTCGTGAGCTGCTGCTCGTCGGTGAGGGCGAAGTACTCGCCGGGTACGAAGCGTTCGGTGACCGGCCCGAACGTGGGGAGTCGTGCGCCGGAGGCGCGTTCCACGGGGGTGAGCTGCCAGGACTGCGCGGGGACGCCGAGCCGGTGGAAGCGCTGGACGGGGGTGTCGAGCGGAACGACCCGCTGGCTCAGCCGGAAGGTCGCGTCGGGCAGGGCCACATCGCCCTTGGCCAGTGCCGCGTTCGCCCCTTCGGTGAAGCGGACGCCGGACCGCTGGGCCGCCGGGGGCTCCGCCGTCCAGGCGTCGGGCCGGGTGAGCGCGTCCCGCAGGAGCGGAAGGATGTCCTCGGCCTTCTGCGCGAGCGCCGGGTCGTCGCCCCAGCGCTCGTCGAA
This sequence comes from Streptomyces sp. NPDC056480, assembly GCF_042795405.1. Lineage (NCBI taxonomy): Bacteria > Bacillati > Actinomycetota > Actinomycetes > Kitasatosporales > Streptomycetaceae > Streptomyces > Streptomyces sp. NPDC056480. Next base: position 31,249 of record NZ_JBHTSA010000015.1, read on the forward strand.
GTCGAGGGAGACGTCCCAGAAGAGCACGGAGATGCTTCCCGTGCCGAACGCGTGCCAGGGGGCGGGCCCCTCCAGGGTGAAGTCGAGGCCGACGCTGGCCAGTCGCTCTCCGAAGGCGAGCACGGCGACGCCGGCGAAGATGTGCACGGCGAACGACAGGGTCGGCTCCCACACGAAGAGGGCGTCGAGGCCGAGGTACCCCTCGACGCCGCATCCGGCGATCGTCGCGTCCAGGCTCAGCTGTGCGCCGAACTGCAGCGAGTTGGAGGTCAGCGCCAGATAGGCCTCCGCCCGCAGGCGCAGGACGGGCCCGCCGAGCTCCATCGCGAGCCGGCGCAGCGCGGGCACGCCCGGGGGGCGTACGAAGCGGGGGTGGAAGCCGCCCGCGGACAGGACGAACGCCGCGTCCCTGCCGCCGCGGAAGAGGAGGTAGCACTCGCCGCTGACCGGGGTGCCGACGATCGTGGAGCCGGTCAGTGTGGCGAGCAGTTCGACGGCCGGTACGGAGGGGTCGATCGAGCCGAAGACGTTGGCCTGGATCCGGACGAGCGGCAGGACGGGGTCGGGTACGGCGACGAGGAGCCGGCCCAGGAGCAGGGTGCGTACCGGTGCGGGCAGGTCCATGACGAGGGCGGCGGAGAGGCTGACGATGCGGCCGCCCCAGGTGATGCGGAGCATCGGTCCGACGACGAACCTGTCGCGGGCGACGGGGAAGCAGGCCTCCAGGGAGCCGGCGATCTCGTCGGCGCGTGCGACGACGTTGCCGGGGAAGAGGATCCGGTCGGCGTTTCCCGCGAGGACGAGGTCGCGCAGCCGGTTCTCGTCCACGCGTCGGTTGAGGCCCACCAGGCCGCCGACCGCGTCCAGGGCGAAGCCGAAGCCCAGCTGGATCCCGGGGTAGCCGAACTCCGCCCCGAGCAGGACCAGGAAGGACAACTGCTTTCCGTCGACGGGTAGTTGCAGCAGGCCGAAGGCCTGGACCCGTACGAAGCCGAGGTCGATGTCCAGGGCTCCCGCGTAGGCGCCGCCGCCGGGTGCGCCGCGCTGCTGGACCGCGCCGCCGCCGCCGACCGCGCCCAGTTGGAGCCCGAGGGCCATACCGGTGGGGAAGGCTGCCGCGATGCGGTCGGTGTCGATCCCGATGCCGTCGCCGAGGAGGTTGACCGGCACCTCCAGACCGAGTCCGTCGAGCGCCGCGGTCAGCGGCAGGACGGGCGGTTTCGCCAGCACGGAGAGGGTGGGCCTGAGCAGCAGTCCGTTCTCGTCCTGGTCCAGTTCCACCGCGAACGACCGTGTGGTGACGCCGGGCAGGCTGATGTTCACCGGCCGCTGGAGCCGCACACCGCCCTCCTTGAACCGGAGGCCGTCGGCCCGGCTGGCCTCGATCCGGAGGTCGGTCTTCTCCGTGGTGGCGCCTCCGCCGTCCCCGAGGAACGAGCCGAGCGCGGACGGGAGCACCGCGACCTGGAAGTCGTCGACCCCCAGGGTGGCGACGACGGGCGCGTCGGGCGTCACGGCGATGCCCACGGCGATGCCGTCCGTGGAGACGTGCGGGCCTTCGGCGGGGCCGCCGGTCAGCTCCCCCTGGCGGGTGGCGGTGATCGTCGCGGTGCCGGCCGGAGGGACCGGTGCGGAGCCGGGTGAGTAGGTCGCGTTCCAGAGCTGGTCGGACCGGACGTCGAGGGTCACCAGCCAGTCCGAGCCCGCGTCGCCGAGCGTGTGGTTGAAGGCGGCACCGGGGGCGACGACGACGTCGACGGTCGGTCCCTGGCCGTCCGGGCCCGGGGTGATCGCGAGGACGGCGCGTGAGCCGGTCGCTCCGAGGACGAGGGCCAGACCTCTGGTCGACCCGGGTGCGGGCGCCCGCTGCCACCCGTGTGCGTGGACGGGGCCCGTGTCCGAGGTGACGTCGCCGAACAGGTCGCGCAGCAGGCCGAGCAGCGCGTGCCCGTCCGGGAGGTCCGTGAGCGGTTCGAGGAGCCTGCCCTGCAGGCCCTCGCCCTCCCCGTCGAGGGCGCTGAGTCCGGCCAGCGGGTTCGCCAGGGAGCCGACGGCGTCGTCGGCGAGACCCCACAGCAGGGACGCCGCCTTCGTCAGGAGCGTGTTCGGGTCCATCGGTACGGACGCCTCCTTGCGGTCGGAGGCCGACGACGGCCACGACCGTCGGTGATCGCGAGGCTTCTCCCGGTGACGGCGACCCTGCGATGCGCGCGGCGGCAGGTGATCCGGCTCGACGCGACGGGGGAACCCCGGTTCTTCAACCGTAGGCCCGGCCAATGGAGATGGCGACTCCTGGCGGATCCGCCGGGCGATCGCTCGTACGGTCGATCCGGGGAACCGTGCGGGGAGGGCAGGCGTGTACACCCGAGAAACGGGGGAGGCCCCCGGTACGACGTCGGGGAGGCGGGTCGGTGGGCGGAGCGACGGTACTTGCGGAACGGATCGCCGAGCGGCGGGCCGGGCTCGGTGACCCCAGGGAACTGGTGGGGGAGCTGCGGCGCGCCCTCGTCCTCGTCCCGGTGGACTCCGGGGGTCTGTGGACGGCGGAGTTCGGCGGGGTGCGCTGGATCTGCGCCTTCACCGACGAGTCGGCGCTCGCCCGGTTCGCCCGGGCCCGGGACGCGGCCGGCGGGGACACCGGGCGCGAGGCGGGCGGTGCGTGGGAGTTCGCGGAGCTGCGCGGGGCGCGGCTGCTCGACGAGATCGTCCCCGCTCTGGGCGTCCCCGCCGGGGTGGCCGTCGACATCGCCGATCCTGAGGGGGCGATGGCCTTTCCGCCGGTCCGGGGCATCGTGCCCGACGACGTGGCGATCGATGCCCCGGACGGCCCGCCGACGCCCTCTCCGCCCGGCGGGCCGGCCGTGGCCTCGGGGCCGACCGCCGGCGGTGACGCCCGGTGAGCGGGGGCGGGCAGGAGAACCTGCGGTTCGACGCGGAGAGCATCAAGAAGATCACCGAGGGGATCCGCGCGGCCACGGCCGAGCTCCGGGACATCGGCACGGGCACGGGGGCCGTGCTCGGCAAGGGCTTCTCCGACCTCTCGATGACCGGCATGGAAGCCGGGCACCACGGTCTCTCGGTGGACTTCGAGGACTACTGCGAGCGCTGGGAATGGGGCGTACGGGCGCAGATCCAGGACGCCAACACCCTCGCCGCGGCGCTGGGCCTCGCCGCCGGACTCGTCTGGGAGGAGGACCAGTACCTCCAGGGCACCTTCAAGATCGCCGTGAACTCGGCCGTGGGCAACCCGCACGCCTCCGAGGCCGACATCGTCAAGCAGGACTGGGGCGACGTGTTCACCCCGGACTACCTGAACCCCGACTGGAGTCCCGAGTCCTTCCAGCGCGCCGGGGACGAGGCCGCTCAGACCTGGAAGGACACCGGGCGGGCGGTCCTCACGGAGGGTCAGGGCGGGAGCCGGGCGCGGATCCTCAACGAGCTCCTCGGGGTGGACCAGGGCGACTTCGACCGGGCCGTGGACGAGACGTTCGGTCCGTCCCCCGAACAGCGGGCGCAGCAGCAGGACACCGGGGGGAACTGACCGTGGGTATCGGGGACTTCATCAGCGACATCACTCCGGATGTCGTCGAGGACGCGGTCGAGGACGGCGTCGAGTGGGCCGGCAACCGGGTCGAGGACGCCGGGAACTGGACCGCGGACCGGCTGGACGACGTCGGCTGGGAGTCCGGCGCCGACTGGGTGCGCGAGCAGTCGCGTTCGCTGGCGAACCGGATGGGCGCCGAGGTCGACGAGATGGACCTCGGGCAGACCGAGGACAAGACCAAGCTGATCTACGGCAGTCCCTCCAAGCTGCGGGACACCGCCTCCCATCTGCGGGATCTCCAGGCCTCTTTCGAGAAGGTCGGCCAGGGACTGAAGGGCCTCGACGCGTCCGCCGTGAAGGGCGAGGCCGCCGACGCGTTCCGGGAGAAGGTCGCGGTCGAGCCGCCCAAGTGGTTCAAGGGCGCGGACGCCTTCGGCAAGGCCGCCGACGCCCTGGCGGGCTTCGGCCTCACCGTCGAGTGGGCCCAGGGGCAGGCCCAGACCGCCATCGACAAGTGGAAGGCGGGCACCAAGGCATCCGCCGACGCGGCCGACGCGCACAACAAGAGCGTCGACGACTACAACAAGGCCGTCGACGGCTACAACGCCCAGCCTGCCGACAAACGGAACCCGGCCTCCCTGCCGCCCAGGCCGGGCGCCTTCACCGACCCCGGCAAGGCGGGCATGCAGGAGGCGCAGGAGATCCTCGCCGAGGCCCGCAAGCAGCGCAACGCCGCCGCCGAGACGGCCCGCACCGCCGTCCGGGCCGCCCGGGACGCGGCCCCGCCCAAGCCCTCGTACGCCGACCAGGCCATGGACGGGCTCGAAGAACTCCAGGTGATGCAGACCCACTTCGGCGGCGGCATCGTCAAGGGCACGGCAGGGCTGCTCAGTTTCGTCCGGAGCGTCAACCCCACCGACCCGTACAACCTCACCCACCCCGCCGAGTACCTCACCCAGCTCAACAGCCTCGCCTCCGGCCTCGTGCTCATGGCCAACGACCCGTGGGGCACGGGCAAGCAGATGATCGACAACTTCATGAAGGACCCGGCCGAAGGCTTCGGCCGGCTCGTCCCCGACCTGCTGCTCACCGCCGCCACCGCCGGCGGCGGCGCGGCCGTCAAGGGCGTCCGGGTCGCGGCCGAGGGAGCGGACCTGGCGTCCGACGCCAACCGCGCCCGCCGCCTGATCGACGGATCGCCGAACGGCACCCACAACCGCCCCGACGCCCACCGGCTCGTGGACGAGACCGACCCGGTGGACCTCGCCTCGGGCCGGATGTTCCTGCCCCAGACCGACGTCTCCCTCCCCGGCACCCTCCCGCTCACCTTCACCCGGCGCGTCGAGTCCGGCTACACCGCCGGACGCTTCTTCGGCCCCTCGTGGTCCTCCACCGTCGACGAGCACCTGGAGATCGACGCGCAGGGGGTCGTCCACGTCACGGACGACGGCCTCCTGCTCCCCTACCCGCATCCCGTGCCCGGCCTGCCCACGCTCCCCGAGTCCGGCACCGGCCGCCGGCCGCTGGCCCGCGACGAGTCCGGCGACTACACGCTCACCGATCCGGACACCGGTCTGACCCGGCACTTCGCCGCGCCCGCCGGCACCGAACCGGGCGGCGACGGAGAGGCATGGCTCGTACGGACGGTGGACCGCAACGGCCACACCGTCACCATCGACCGCGCCGAGGACGGAACCCCGCTCGCCCTCGTCCACTCGGCCGGCTACCACGTCGACGTCTCGACCGAGAACGGCCGGGTGACACGCCTCGCCCTGCGCCTTCCCGACGGCACCGGACAGGAACTCGTCCGCTACGGCCACACCGACGGCGACCTGACGGCGGTCACCAAGCCCTCCGGCGCCACCCTCGCCCTCGCCTACGACGAGCGGCACCGGGTGATCACCTGGACCGACTCCAACGGCAGCCGTTACGACTACGCCTACGACGAGTTCGACCGGGTCATCGGCGAGGGCGGCGAGGACGGCCACGTCCAGCTCACCCTCGCCTACGGCCACCCCGATCCGGCCACCGGCCACCGCACCACCACCCTCACCACCGCCGACGGACGGGTCACCCGCCATCTGATCGACGGCGCCTGCCACGTCCTCGCCACCGTCGACCCGCTCGGCCACACCACCCGGCTCGGCCACGACGCCCGCGGGAACCTCCTCACCCGCACCGACGCCCTCGGCCGGACGACCGCCTTCTCGTACGACGAGGAGGGCCGGCTCCTCACGGTCCTCCGGGCGGACGGCAGCCGGCTCTCCACCGTCCGTGACGACCGGGGCCTGCCCGTGGAGTTCACCGACGCCGACGGCGGCCGGACCCGCCAGGAGTTCGACGTCCTCGGCAACCTCACCGCCGTCACGGACCCCGCCGGCCACACCACGCGCTACGCCTACGACGACCGGGGCCACCTCTCCACCACCACCGACCCCTCAGGTGCCGTCACCACCTTCCGCTGCGACCCCGCCGGACTCCCCCTGGAGGTCGGCGATCCCCTCGGCGGCACCACGCGGTGCGAGCGCGACGCCCACGGCCGGCTCGTCCGCGTCACCGACCCGCTGGGCGCCGTCACCACCCTGGAGTGGACCGAGGACGGCGAACTCGCCCGGCGGGCCCGCCCGGACGGCACCGTCGAGGCATGGGCCTACGACGGAGAGGGCAACTGCACCGCGTACACCGATCCGAACGGCCTCACGACCCGCTTCGAGTACACCCACTTCGACCTGCTCGCCGCCCGCACCGGCCCGGACGGCGCGCGCCACGCCTTCGAGCACGACGCGGCCCTCCGCCTCACCCGGGTCACCGACCCCCAGGGACTCACCTGGGACTACACGTACGACCGGGCCGGCCGCACGGTCGCCGAGACCGACTTCGACGGGCGGACCGTCGCCTACGAACTGAACGCGGTCGGGCAGGTCACCGCCCGCACCACCCCCACCGGCCAGACCATCCGCTACGAGCGGGACGCGCTCGACCGGGTCGTCCGCAAGGACGCGGCCGGAGCCGCCACCACCTACACGTACGACGCCGCAGGCCGGATGGTCCGCGCCGAAGGCCCCGACAGCGAACTCGTCCGGCAGTACGACCGCCGCGGCGAACTCAAGGCCGAACTCGTCGACGGCCGCCCGCTCACCTACGCCTACGACGACACCGGACGCCTCTCCCGCCGCATCACCCCCACCGGACACGTCACCGGCTACGCGTACGACACCACCGGCCGGCTCGCCCGGCTCACCAGCGGCACCCGGCGGATCTCCTTCGCCCACGACACGGCGGGGAGGGAACTGCGCCGCGCCTTCGGCGACACCCTCACGCTCACCACGTCCTGGGACGGGTCCGGGCGGACCGCCGGCCAGCACCTGACCGCGGGCGGCCGCACCGTCAACCGCCGCGCCTACACCTATCGCGCCGACGGCCACCTCACCGCGCTCGACGACACCCTGCGCGGCTCCTTCCGCTACGGGCTCGACACCACCGGACGCGTCACCACGGTCACCGCCGCGGGCTGGAAGGAGTCGTACGCCTACGACGCGTCCGGCAACCAGACCTCCGCGTCCTGGCCCGGCGGCCACCCCGGCCAGGACGCCACGGGCCCCCGCAGCTACACCGGAACCACCCTCACCCGCGCCGGGGCCGTCCGGTACGAGCACGACGCCGGCGGCCGGATCACCCTGCGCCGCCGGGCCACGCTCTCCGGAAAGGCGGACCTCTGGCGGTTCACCTGGGACGCCGAGAGCCGCCTCACCGCCGTCACCACTCCCGACGGGACGCGCTGGCGCTACCGGTACGACCCGCTCGGCCGCCGCACCGCGAAGCAGCGGCTCGCCCACGACGGCGAGACGGTGGTCGAGGAGACCCTGTTCACCTGGGACGGCCCGACCCTGTGCGAACAGGTCACGACCGCGCCCGAGCTGCCCCGCCCCGTCGCCCTCACCTGGGACCACCGGCACGCCAAGCCGCTGGCCCAGACGGAACGCGTCCTCGGTGCCGAGGCCTCCCAGGAGGCCGTCGACGAGCGCTTCTTCGCCATCGCCACCGACCTCGTCGGCACCCCCACCGAACTCGTCGACGAGACCGGCCGGGTGGCCTGGCACAGCCGCGCCACGCTCTGGGGCACCACCACGTGGAACAGCGGCGCCACCGCCTACACCCCGCTCCGGTTCCCCGGTCAGTACTTCGACCCCGAGACCGGTCTCCACCACAACTACTTCCGTCAGTACGACCCGGAGACCGCCCGCTACCTCACTCCCGACCCGCTGGGGCTCCTCCCCGCCCCCAACCCGGCTTCCTACGTCCACAACCCGGTCACCTGGTCCGACCCGCTCGGCCTTTCCCCCTACCGCGGGCTCGGCCTCAGCGACGAGGCGATGAACGCCATCCAGAAGCTGGAGAACATCAAGGCCGACCCGATCGGCCGCATCAACTCCGAGCCCAACCACAACCACTACTCGGCGGCGCGGCGCGAGGCGGGCGGCGAGGTGGTGGCCCGCAAGCCGGACGGCACCCCGTTCGACCACGTCCAGGACCTCACACAGGCCGCGAACGGCCTTGAGAACGTCCGCAAGGCCCTCTGGAAGGAGATGGAGAAGCTGCCGGACGGCATGACCGAGCGCGGGCTCGAAGTGCTCCTCAAGAAGCACGACGAGACCGTCTACCACCTGGACCGTGTGAAAGGCTTCCTGCACCAGATCAAGCAGCAGCCGTGACCGACCCCAGAAACGGAACAGTGCGCCCATGACCGACGAGAACAGCCACGCCACCGAGGTACGCGAGCGGTGGGCCCGCCCGGAGAACGCCCCCGCCCTCGACGGCATCCGCGCCGCCCTCGCCGGCGGTGGCGACTGGCGCGCGCTCGTGCGCGAGTGGACCCTGCCCTGGGGCACCGAGAACGATTTGGCGGGCATTCCGCTCGCCGGGGTGGGCCTCGGCGGCGTGGACCTGACGGAGGTCATCCTCAGCTACGCCGACCTGCGTGGCTGCGACCTGAGCGGCTGCGACCTCACCGACGCGTTCCTGACGGGCACCGACCTGCGCGAGGCCACGCTGGTGAACGCGACCCTCACCCGCGTCAACGCCGGGCTCTGCGACCTCAGCGGCGCCGACCTGAGCGGCGCGAACGCGGACGACGCCGTGTTCTCCCGCGCCCGCCTCGTCGGCACCCGGCTGTCCGGCGCCTCCCTGCGCCGGGTGAAGTTCGTCGCGGCCGAACTCGGCGACGCGGACTTCTCGGACGCGGACCTGTCGGACGCCGTGATGGTCGCGGCCAGGACGGCGGACACGATCCTGGACGGCGCACGCCTGGAGGGGACCCGCCGCGGCTCCCTGAGGCCGTAGAGCCTCGGCTGTCGACGTGCCACGACGGCACGACGCTCCCCTCACCGGTCACGGGGGCTGCCGCGAAGGCGGCGGCCCCCCTGCTGATCAGCAGTCAGCCCGCGCCGCGGGCGCCTCAGTCGCCTGGCGCCGTGAGGCCGACCGCAGACCACACCCCTTCGCGACCGCAGACCACACCCCTTCGCGACCGCAGACCACACCTCCTTCGCGGCCGCCGACCACACCCCCTTCGCGGCCGGTGTCCGAGGCCCGTCGTACCCTTCCCGGAGTTCGACTGCCCCGGGAGACCCGCTTGTCCGTTCACGCTCGGCTCCGTGCCACCGTTCCCGCTCCCATGCCCTCCTCGCAGGCCGGTCCGCCGGAGATCACGGGGCTGCCCGGGCGCAGGTTGCTCGTCCAGCGGAGCGACGACGAGATCGTGGCCCAGCCGCTGGACGACGCCTTCGTCGCACGCGCTGGGGGACGTGTCGGCTTCCCCGCGCCCTGGCCCCGGAGTCGCGGAACGTGGGAAGTGGCGCCGGACGCGAGTCTGGCCGTCTTCGCCGGGGTCCACGCCGTGCGCGCGGTGGATCCGTCGGGAGCGACGCGTTGGGAGGTCCGCCACGGGTGCTGGTACGGCGCGTGCCGGGAGATGCACGAGGCGTACGACGAGTACGCGGATCGGCAGAACCACCGGTACCCCGAGAGCGGCTCGGTCGGCTTCTCGGCGGACGGCAGGCTCGTCTGGGCGCACGTGCGCGGCCCGTTGTCCGAGGGCGAGCTGAGCCCCGACACGGCCGACGAGTGGCTGCTCATCGACGCAGCGGACGGTCGCGTGCTCGCGCGGGCGGACGCCGAAGCGGCAGCCGCCGGCAGCATTCACCTTCCCCACCCGACCGATCCTCGTCAGATGGGGCTGAGCATCGGCGAAGGACAGGACGGCGCACCGCTGCGGTGGGGCCGCTGGGACGGGAGGGAACTGACCGTGGACTGCCTGGACGGCGATCTGTGCCTGCTGGGCCTCAGCCCCTCGGGCGACCGGCTCATGACCGTCTCCCACGACCAGGACTCCCTCGCCGTACGGGACTCTCGCGGCGCCGTCGTCGACGCGCTCGACTGGAACGCCGAGGCAGCGATCCCCCGGCACCCGGACGCTCCCGCCGCCACGGACTCCGACGCCGCCGAGGATGAGGACGAGGCGGAGCTGGACGTCTGCTGGGACTGGGCCGGCGGTTTCCTCGACGAGACGACCCTGGTCGCCTCGACTGCCGAGTGCGACGAGGAGTGGGGGCAGGGCCGGCACTGGCTGGTGGACACGACCGGACGGCACGGTTTCGTGCCGATCGACTACCCCTCGCCGGTCTCCTCCGAGCCGACCGCGCTGGGAGGCGGTGTCTGGTCGACGCTGTCCGAGACCCGTGACGTCCTCCACGTCTGGGGTCTCCACCGACGGGAGGGCTGAGCTCGGCAGGGTCGTGGGCCGTGGAGCGAATCCGTCGCCCCGTCCGGAGGAACACGGCAGCCGGAACGCATCCGGACGCTCCCTCCGGATCCCGCGGGGGACCCCGACCGCGGTCGGCTTGCGGGGCGGCGGCGACGGTCGCATAGTCCGAGGTATGGACGCGCGTGAGGCAGCGCTCCGACAGGCGTACGACCATGCTGTCCGGTGGCTGGCGAGCCTGTCCGATCGTCGGATTCCCGCCCGCGCCTCGGTCGACGAGATCGTGAGCGCGCTCGGTGCCGAACTGCCTGCCGGGCCCGGCACGCCCGCCGACGTCGTCGACCTGCTGGCCACGGCCTGTGAGCCGGGGCTCACCGCGTTCCCCAGCGGCCGCTTCTACGGGTTCGTGGTGGGCGGCACAGAACCGGCCGCGCTGGCCGCCGACTGGCTGGTCAGCGCCTGGGACCAGAACTGTGTGATGCGCACCGTCTCGCCCGCGTACGCGGCGGCGGAGGAGATCGCCGGCGCCTGGTTGGTCGATCTGCTCGGCCTGCCGAGGGACAGCTCCGTGGGCTTCACCACGGGCGCGACGATGGCGAACTTCACGTGCCTCGCCGCCGCGCGGGACACGGTGCTGCGGCGCACCGGCTGGAACGTCGCCCGCGACGGCCTCGCGGGTGGCCCGCCCCTGCGTGTCGTCGCGGGCGAGTCCCGGCACATGGCCATCGACCTGGCCCTGCGCTACCTCGGGCTCGGTGGGCCCGACCTGGTCGCGGCGGACGATCAGGGACGCATCGAGCCCGAGGCCCTGCGGACGGCGCTGACGGCCGGCGGACAGCGCCCCACGATCGTGATCCTCCAGGCCGGCGACATCCATTCCGGCGCCTTCGATCCCTTCGCCGCGAGCATCCGCGCGGCGCGCGAGGCAGACGCCTGGGTCCATGTCGACGGCGCGTTCGGACTGTGGGCGGCCGCCTCGCCGCGCCGCGCCCACCTGACGGCGGGCTGCGCGGACGCGGACTCCTGGGCGACGGACGCCCACAAGACGTTGAACGTCCCCTACGACTGCGGACTCGCGATCGTGCGCGACGCGTCCGCGGTCCGGGCGGCGATGGGCCGGCGTGGCGACTACCTCATCCAGCACGAGCACGGCGACCCCATCGACAAGGTGCCCGAACTCTCGCGGCGCGGACGGGCGTTCACCGTGTGGGCCGTCCTCAGGTCCCTCGGCCGGTCAGGCGTCTCCGACCTCGTCGACCGGCTGTGCCGCCACGCCTCGGCGTTCGCCGCCGGCATCGCCGGGATCGACGGCGCGACCGTTCTCAACGAGGTCGCGTTCACTCAGGTCTGCGCCGAGTTCGGGAGCGACGAACGCACCGACCGGGTGCTCGCCCGGCTGCTCGACGACGGCACGGCCTGGATCAGCGGCTCCACCTGGCACGGCGGACGCGTCATGAGGATCTCGGTGAGCAACTGGTCGACCACCGACGACGACGTGGCGCGCACGCTCGACGCGATCCGGCGCGCGGCCGCCGAGGCCTGACGACCGTCGCACCACGCGTCCTTGGTCTCCGCACCGACAGCGGTCCGAGCTCCCGCTCCCTGACGGGGCGTTCCGGGGGCGCGACTGCGTCTGATAGGCGGCACGTCCGTCACCTGGACGGATTCACGTCGTCGCCTCCTCCTCAGCGGCACGGGCCTGCGCGGCCTAGATTCGGGCGGGGCGCACCTTTCGCGTGCGCCCCGCACGGTGCGGCGCCACCGCAGGTGCAGCATGTCGAAGGGAATGGCCATGACACGTCGCCCCAACATTCTGCTGATCGTCACGGACGAGGAGCGGGCGGCGATCCCCCGCCCCGACGGCTTCTCCCTGCCGGCACGGGAGCGGTTGGCCGCGCAGGGCACGGTCTTCGACCGGTTCTACTCGGCGTCCGCGATGTGCAGCTCCGCCCGGTCCGTGCTCTACACCGGCCGGCACCTGCCCGCCACCGAGATCTACGACAACGACAACATGCCGTACATCCGCCCGCTCGACCCGGGCCTCGGCACACTGGGCACGATGCTCCGCTCGGCCGGCTACTACTGCACCTATCAGGGGAAGTGGCATCTCTCGAACGCCTACGTCACGCCGGAGCGCCCCGCGCCGACGACGGACGCGCTGGAGCCCTACGGATTCAGCGAGTTCAACGACTGGGGCGACATCGACGGCGGAGCATGGGCAGGGCTCAAGATCGACCCGGTGATCGCCGGCCAGGCCGTGGGCTGGCTGCGCAACAGGGCGCCCGTCGTCGGGGAGGACCAGCCCTGGTTCATGGCGGTCAACTTCGTGAACCCGCACGACATCATGAGCTTCGACTACGGCGGGTCCCCCCAGGTCGAGCTGCCGTTCGGTCTCGCTCACGCGGTGGTGAGCAAGGCGGCGGCCGACATTCCGGTGTATCGGAAGCGCTGGGACTTCCCGCTCCCCGAGAGCCTGCACGACGATCTGTCCGGCGCGGCTCCCGCCGTGGCCGAGTACGCACGGATGCTCGACACCGTCTTCGGGCCCGTCGCCGACGACGCGCACTGGTACGACGGCCTGAACTTCTATCTCAACGCCCTGCGCGACGTGGACCGCAGCGTCGAGCTGGTGCTCGACGCGCTGGAAGCCTCCGGGCAGGCGGACCACACGATCGTCGTCTTCACCGCCGACCACGGAGAGATGGCGGGGTCCCACGGTCTACGGCAGAAGGGCAACCTCGTCTACGACGAGAACTTCCACGTCCCGTTCATCCTCTGCCACCCCGACGTCACCGGCGGCACGCGCACCGGCGCCCTCGCGTCGGCGGTCGACCTCGCCCCGACGCTGCTCGAATGCGCGGGCATCGCCCCGGCGGAAACCGCCACCCGCTTCCCCGCGCTCAAGGGCCACTCCCTCATGCCGGCCCTGAACGGATCGGCGGTACGCGAAGGGGTCCTGACCGCCGTCGAGTCGCTCGTGACCCTGGACGCCTCGTTCTGGTTCGAGTTCGCCGACCCCGAAGCCCCGGCACGCGTCCAGAGCGGCACCCTGCGCCCTGACTGGACCAAGCGCGGTTTCCTCCGTGGCTACACCGACGCCCGCTACACCTTCGGCCGGTACTTCTCCCCCCTGAACCCCAACCGCCCCGCGGACCTGAAGGCACTGTTCGCCGACAACGACGTGGTGCTCTACGACCGCAGGGAGGACCCGGCCGAGACCCGCAACCTCGCGGCCGACCCCGCCCACCAGGACCTCGTCCTGGACTGCTCCCGCCGGCTGGAGGCCCTGATCGACGCCGAGATCGGCACGGACACCCGCGCGTGGGTGACCGAGCGGCCCCGGCTCCTCGGCTGGCCCACCTGGCACGGCGACACCGACCAGCCGGCCACGACGGCAGGCACCTCCAGCAGCTAGCCCGAACCGACGGCACGCCCACCGATCGGGCACGGACGGGGTCGGTGGGCGGGGATGACGCTCAGGCGAGGGCGTTCACCGCGAGGGCGAAGGCCCGGGGAAGCCGCGCCGCGGTCGGCACGATCCTGTCTGCCAGTCGGGGGCGTTGCCGAGCTCGCACCAGGCAGTCGGTCAGGAGCCGGTGCCGGCGGGTCTCCTGCTTCCACGCGGCCTCGTACGCGCCGGGTGAGCCGCGGCGCAGCTGATCGACCAGGACCCTGGCACCGGCGAGAGCCAGTGAGACGCCCTCGCCGGTCAGCGCGTCGATGTAGCCGGCGGCATCGCCCACCAGCAGGACCCGCCCCTGGACGCGCGAGCGGACCTTCTGGCGGAGGGGACCCGCACCCCGCACGGCACCGACCGCGGCCCGGCGGGGCAGAGCGGCCGCGAGTTCGGGGAAGGCGGCCAGCTGTTCGTCGAACGGCGCACGCTGTGAGGTCAGGAGCGCCACGCCCAGGAGGTGTGACCCGAGTGGGGTCACGTACGCCTCGCCGTGGGGACCCCAATGGACCTCGACGTACGGGGAGGGCGGCGCCACGGCGTAGTGCCGGCGCAGCCCGTAACGCGGGACTCCCCCGCCGGGCATGCCGAGCCCCAGCGAACGTCGCACCGGCGAGTGCAGTCCGTCCGCGGCGACGAGCCACCTGGCGCGCACGCCCGTGGCGCTGTCGGAGACGCCCACGGCGTCCTGGCGCACGTCCCGGACGCGTACCGGCAGGACGGGGACTCCGGCGGCGACGACGGCCGCGTGCAGGGCGGCGTGCAGGACGGTCCGCCGCACTCCGAGGCCGGGGCCGTGCCGGAACTCCGCCTGGGCGTGGTGCCGCCCCTGCCGGTAGCGGATGCCGAGGATCGGCCTGCCGGGCACGTCGAGTCCCAGCGCGTTCAGTTCCCTGACCGCCCCGGGCATCAGCCCCTCTCCGCATGCCTTGTCGAGGGGCAGGCCTCGCGGTTCCGCCAGAACGACGTCCCATCCCGCCCGCGCCGCGTACAGCGCGGTGGCGAGACCCGCGGGGCCGCCGCCCGCGATCAGCAGATCGTGCGTGCGGCTCACGCCACGCTCACCCGCCCCAGGGCGGTGTTCTCGCACCGGATGCGGACGGCGAGCAGCGCCGCGTTGGCCACGGTGAAGAAGGTCGCGGTCAGCCACGCGGAGTGCACCAGCGGCAGTGCCACGATCTCCGCCACGACCGCGACGTAGTTCGGGTGGCGCGCGAAGCGGTACGGTCCCGCCCGCACGAGACGGGCTCCGGGGACCACGATGACCCGTGTGTTCCAGTACGGGCCAAGGGTCGTGACACACCACCAGCGCAGCGCCTGGGCGAGGACGACGACGGTCAGCATGGTCCAGCCGAGTACGGGCAGGAACGGCCGGTGGGCCAGCCAGGCCTCGGTCAGACAGCTCGCGAGCAGTGCGGTGTGCAGGGCCACCATGACGGGGTAGTGACCGCGACCGGACTCGACCCCGAGGCGGGCCAGGGTCCAGGCCGCGTTGCGTCGCGCCACGAGGAGTTCGACGAGGCGTTCCGCGGCGACGGCCGCCAGGAGAAGCGTGTACCAGAGCATGATCCGTGATTCCTCACCAGCGCAGGAGGACGAACTCGACACAGAAGCCGGGACCCATGGCCATCATCAGGCCCCACGAGCCCGGCGACGGAGGGGCGTTGGTGGTGACGTCCTCCAGGATCCGCAGGACCGAGGCGGAGGACATGTTCCCCGACACGGCCAGGGCCCGGTGAGCGGATTCGAGGGCACCGTCGGGAAGGTCCAGGGCGTGTGCCACCGCGGTGAGGATCCGCGGTCCCCCGGGGTGGCAGATCCAGGTCCCGATGTCTCCCGGATCCAGGCCGTGGACGTCGAGGAAGGCCTGGAGGTCGGGACCGATCCGGGCTCCCACGACATCGGGGATGGCGGCGTCCACCACCGGTCGGAACCCGCCGGCGCCGATCGTCCAGCCCAGCAGGTGCTCGGTGTCCGGGTAGAGGAGACTGCGGGTGGCCACCACCGCCGGGCGACCGGACCGGTGGTCGCCGGCCTGCGCGGCACGCGCGACGACCGCCGCCGCACCGTCGCCGAACAGGGCACCGGCGACGAGGTTGGCCGGGGAGTCGTCACGCTGCTGCAGGGTGAGCGAGCACAGCTCCACACTGAGCAGCGCGGCCACCTCGCCCTGGTGGCCGCGCAGGTAGTCGTGGAGCCGGGCGAGACCGGCCGCTCCCGCAACGCAGCCGAGCCCGAACACGGGAATCCGCTTCACGTCCGGCCGCATGCCCATGCGCGAGGCGAGCCGGGCGTCGAGCGAGGGCGCGGCGATGCCGGTGATGGAGGTGCACACCAACAGGTCCAGTTCCGACGGTGACAGCCCGGCGGCTTCGAGCGCGGACGTCAGAGCCCGTTCCCCGAGTTCCAGACCGGCCGTCATCCATGCCGCGTTCGTCTCGCCGAAGTCCCCCAGAGCCGCGTACCGGTCGATGGGGAGGGCGAGATGACGGGTCCGCACCCCGGCGGCCCCGTGCAGGCGGCGCAGCACCGTGCGGTCCGCCCCGGGGGCCAGGCAGAGGTCGCCGATCAGCTCGGTGAGTTCGTCCTGGGCGTACCGGTGCTCCGGCAGGGCCGTACGGACGGCGGCGACGACGCTCTGCCACCCTTCGGGATCGGGCCGCGCATCGGCGGCGCCGCCGGCATGCACCGCCGGAGGCGTGACGGGGGCGGCCAGGTCGACTGTGGGGACACGCATTCCGGGATGTCTCCTCACGACCGACGGCGCGATTACCTTGCTCCCGTGTCTCTATACCTCCCTGCTCCTCCGGTGCGAGCGACACACCGGCTCGCGACGCTGCTCCACTCGTGCCACCCGGAGCCGGCACTCGCCGTGACGGTGTTCGTCACCGCTCTGGCCGCCACGTCGGGGCGGGGACCGGGGGATGTCGTGGCGGTCGGAGCGGCGGTGCTCGCCGGTCAGCTCTCGATCGGCTGGTGCAACGACGCGGTGGACGCGGGCCGGGACACCGCCAGCGGCCGGCGCGACAAGCCGATCGCGGCCGGGGCTCTGCGCCCACGGACGGCCGCAGTGGCCGCCGTGGTGGCGCTCGTCGCCTGCGTGCCGCTCTCCTTGCTCAGCGGCCTCGCCGCCGCGGCCGTCCACCTCACGGGCGTGATCGCCGGCGGGTGGGCGTACAACCTGGCCCTGAAGGGAACCGCGGTCTCCCCCGTGCCGTACGCCGTCGGGTTCGCGTCCCTGCCGGCGTTCGTGACGCTCGGCCCGCCGGCGCACGCCTGGCCCGCCTGGTGGGCCGTGGTCACGAGTGCGCTGCTCGGGGTCGGCGCCCACTGGGTGAACGCGCTGCCGGACATCGCGGACGATCTCGCGACGGGCGTCCGCGGTCTGCCTCAACGCCTCGGCCCCGTGGCCTGTCGCCGGCTCTCCCTGGTCACGATGCTGGCCGCGGTCGCGATCGTCACCGTGTGCCCGCCGGGGACGGCAGGGGCAACAGGCTGGGCGTGTGCGACAGCGGCGGGATGTGCCGCGGCCATCGGTACCGTCCCGAAGTGGCGCGAGGGCAGCCGGTGGCCGTTCCGGGCGGCGATCGTGGTTGCGGGGCTGGCCGTCGTGCAGCTGCTGTCACGGGGCTCTGTCATCGTCTGAGGCCGGATCGCGGAGTGGCCGCGTTCACGTTCCGCGGCGGCGTTCGTCGGTGATTTCCAGGTCCCGGCGAGGTACGGCGCTCGCGTTCCGCGCCGGGCGTGCCGGCTCCCCGTGCGGCCCCGCTCCGCGACCCCGGCGAGGCGGGCCGGCGGACGCCGTGCTCGGGATGAGGTGCGCCACAGCGAGCGTGGAAGGCAGGTCGGGCGCTTCCGTACGCGGTGACGTCTCTGGTAGACGTGACGGCATACGTGTTCGATTCATCCCGAAGGCTCCCGCCATGAACCACGGCCCCGGCCCCCGTTCCACCTTGATCGACTTCAGTATCGACCTCACCGTCGAGGAGGCACGTCGGCGTGCCGAAGTCGTGGCAGCCCTCGGGCCCGACTGGGATCCCCTGGCCGTCTTGCGCGAGGAGGAGGCGGCGCACGCCCTGCTGTACTCGGGCCTGGACGAGGAGCAGCAGCGGCTGCACGCGATGCTGGTGGCGGCCGGTGTGCTGCCCGGGGAGGGGCCCGGCCGTGCGTCTTCCGCTTGATCCCCACGCCGACCCGGCTCGGCGGGCCTGGGTCGCGTGCCCCGGCTGCGACGACGCCCGCGACTGCGGGACCTGCCTCGAGCGCCGGAACTGCCGGAGCCACTGGCGCTACCTGATCGGGAACAGCGGGCCCCGGGTCCACCTGCAGTGTCCGCGCTGCACTCACATGTGGACCCTCGACACCTCCCGTGAGCGTCACGGCCGCCGGGCCTGACCTCAGCAGATCCGCGGCAGCTGCTCTCCGAGCGGCATGTCCACGACGCGGGTGCCGCCGAGCCCGGTACGAGCCACCACCATGCCCGGATGGGCCTCGACCGCCTCGCCGATCACCGCTGCCCCGGCACCCGAGGGGTGGGCTCGCATCGCGGCCAGTACGGCGTCCGCGTGGGCCCGCGGGACAAAGGCGACGAGCTTGCCCTCGTTCGCCACGTACATGGGGTCCAGTCCGAGCACCGCGCAGGCGTTTCCGACCGCTTCGGGGACCGGAACGGCACGCTCCTGGATGACGACGCCCGTGCCCGACGCCGCCGCGATCTCGTTGAGCGCGGCGGCCAGGCCCCCGCGTGTGGGGTCGCGCAGCACGTGCAGGTCCCGTGTGACGGCGAGCATCGCCTCCACGAGGCCGCCGAGCGGTGCGCAGTCGCTGGTGATCTCGACGCCGAATTCGAGGCCCTCCCGCACGCTCATGATCGCCACGCCGTGCATGCCGATCGGGCCGCTCACGATCACCACGTCCCCGGGCACCACCCTTTGCGGGCGCAGGTCGACGCCGTCGGGGATCAGCCCCACCCCCGAGGTGTTGATGTAGATGCCGTCGCCGTGACCGGCCTCCACGACCTTGGTGTCGCCGGTGACGACCTGGACGCCCGCCACGCGCGCCGCCGCGCCGAGGGCCTGGGCTACCCGGGCGACCACCTGGGTCTCGACGCCTTCCTCCAGGATGAACCCGCAGGAGAGGTGGCTCGCCCGGGCGCCGCTCATGGCGAGGTCGTTCACCGTGCCGTTGACGGCGAGGTCGCCGATGCTTCCGCCGGGGAAGAACAGGGGGCGCACCACGAAGGAGTCGGTGGAGAACGCCAAGCGGGCGCCGCCGATGCGGATCTCGGCCGCGTCGGCGGTGTGCGCGAGGGCCGGTCCGCCGTAGGCGGGCGCGAAGACGTGCTCGATCAGCTCGGCGGACAGCGCGCCTCCGCCGCCGTGGCCCATGACGATGCGCGTGTGGTCGCGCAGTGGCGCCGGGCAGGTCCAGGCGAGCATGTCGGGTGCGGGCCGTGCGGGGTCGGCGGCGTCGACCGCCGGGGTGGTGCTGACGGTGTCAGGCACGGGTGCTGCCCTCCAGAGGTGCGGTGACCGGGGACGGGGTTCCGGAGGCCACGCGGGCCGCCGCGGGGGGCCGCTGTCCCGGGGTTCCGCCGTCGAGCCGCCGGTAGAGGTAGTAGGCGGCGCAGGCGCCCTCGCTGGACACCATCGTGGCGCCGAGCGGGGAGCGGGGTGTGCAGGTGGTGCCGAACGCCTCGCATGCGTTCGGTTTCAGCAGGCCCTGGAGGACTTCGCCGCTGCGGCACTCGGCGGGCTCGCGGGTGTCGATGCCCTCGACGGAGAAGCGGTGCTCGGCGTCGTGGTCACGGTAGCGTTCGGACAGGCGCCAACCGCTGTCCGGGATGACGCCGATGCCGCGCCAGGCCCGGTCGGTGATCTCGAAGACATCGCTCAGCATCGCCTGCGCCGCCGGATTGCCCTCGGCCGTCACGGCGCGCTGATAGGCGTTCTCGACCGTGTGCTCGCCCCGCTCCAGCTGAAGCACGGTCCTGCGTACGCCTTCCAGGATGTCCAGCGGCTCGAAACC
This sequence comes from Streptomyces sp. NPDC056480, assembly GCF_042795405.1. NCBI lineage: Bacteria > Bacillati > Actinomycetota > Actinomycetes > Kitasatosporales > Streptomycetaceae > Streptomyces > Streptomyces sp. NPDC056480. The sequence continues at coordinate 51,034 of NZ_JBHTSA010000015.1, forward strand.
GGTGACCACGATCGGCACCCGGTGGCGTTGTGCGAGCTCGGGGTACTCGGCCGTGCCCATCACGCTGCAGACGTGGCCGGCCGCGAGGAATCCCTGGACGCGGCAGTCCGGGGACCGCATGATCGCGTCGATCGCCGGGGGGACGCGGACGTGGGACACGAGGAGACTGAAGTTGCGGATGTTCCGTTTGCGCGCCTGATGGACCGTCATCGCGTTGGGCGGGGCCGTGGTCTCGAAGCCGATGCCGAAGAAGACCACCTCCCGGTCCGGGTTCTGCTCGGCGATCCGCAGCGCGTCCAGCGGGGAGTAGACCACCCGGACGTCGCCGCCCTGCCCGCGGACCTGGAACAGGTCGCGGCCGGTGCCGGGGACGCGCAGCATGTCGCCGAACGAGCAGAAGATCACCCCCGGCCGGGAGGCGATCTCCAGGGCCTTGTCGATCATCTCCAGCGGGGTGACGCAGACCGGACAGCCCGGGCCGTGGATCAACTCGATCTCCGGGGGCAGAAGCTGGTCGACGCCGTGCCGGATGATGCTGTGGGTCTGGCCGCCGCACACCTCCATCAGGGCCCAGGGGCGGGTCACCGTCGCCCGGATCTCGTCGAGCAGCCGACGTGCCAGGTCAGGGTTCTGGAACTCGTCGATGTACTTCACGGCCGTGCCTCCCCGTGGACGTCGTCCTGCGTCTGCCACTCGCTCACCGCGGCCTCGGCGGCCTCCCACGGGTCCCCGAACTCCTCCTGGAGCAGGCCGAGGGTCTCGAACAGCTCAAGCGTCCGCTTGGCCGACTCCTCGTCGAGCCTCTGGAGGGCGAAGCCCACGTGCACGATGGCGTACTCGCCGGGTTTCAGGTCCGGGAGGTACTCCAGGCACACCTCCTTGACCACTCCTCCGAAGTCGACCGTGGCCATCCGGGTGCCGTCCCGGTCCTCGACGTCCAGCACTCTTCCGGGTACCGCCAGGCACATGGGTGTCTCCTCACAGTCGCTGTCGTCGCGGCGGGGCGGGGGTCGCCCGGTCCGTCGTCCGGGCGGCCACGACGAGTTGGCCGAGGGCCAGACCGCCGTCGTTCGGCGGGATCAGTCGGTGGCGCAGCACGGTGAAGCCCTCGTCCCGCAGCCCTGCGGCACAGGCCGAGGAGAGCACCGTGTTGGCGAACACTCCCCCGGTCAGGGCCACGGTCTCCACGCCGGTCCCGCCGCGGGCGGCGAGGCAGACCGTGCGCACCAGTCGGGCCACGGCATGGTGGAACCGCGCCGCGACGACGGCCGCCGGGGTCCCGGCCAGCACGTCGGCGACCACCGCCGTCAGAAGGGGTGCGGGGTCTGCGGTGAGCGGGGCGCCGGACGCCGGCGGACCGAGCCGGAAGACATAGCGTTCGTCCTCCGCCACGCCGGGTGCGCGCAGGGCCGCGGCCTCCAGCTCGATCGCGGCCTGGGCCTCGTATCCCGCGTGGTGGCGGATCCCCGCAAGGGAGGAGACGGCGTCGAAGAGGCGCCCCATGCTGGACGTGGGGACGCAGTTCAGCTCGCGCTCCAACTGCCTTTCCAACAGGGGCAGTTCTCCGGGTTCGCAGGCTCGCGCGCAGGGCAGGGCGCGGTCGACGTCAAGGCCCGCGGCCCGCAGATGGGCCAGAGCCATGCGGTAGGGCCGTCGTACGGCCGCGTCGCCGCCCGGCAGGGGTACGTAGGCGAGGTGTGCGAACCGCTCGAACCCGGCGTAGTCCGCGAGCAGGAACTCACCGCCCCACACGGCGCCGTCGAGACCGTAGCCGGTGCCGTCGAAGGCGACGCCGATCACGGGATCCGTGCCGTCGAGGCCGTTCTCGGCCATCGCCGCCGCGACGTGCGCGTGGTGGTGCTGTACGGGGACGACGGGCCGTCCCGAAGCGTGTCCGCGGGCCCAGCGGGTGGACCGGTAGGCGGGGTGGCGGTCGGTGGCGATGAGTTCGGGCCGTACTCCCGTGACGGACTCCAGCTGCCGTTCGGCGGAGGCGAGGGCGAGCTGGGTGGCGAGGTCGTCCATGTCGCCGATGTGGGCCGAGAGCCAGGCCTGGTGTCCGTCGCCGAGGCAGAAGGTGTTCTTCAGGTCCCCTCCGACGGCGAGGGCGGGGGCGACCTCCACGGGCAGCGCGACCGGCAGCGGCGCATGGCCACGGGAGCGGCGCAGCGTCAGCTGCTCGCCGTCGCAGACGCGGACGACGGAGTCGTCGCAGGGGACGTGGATCGGCCGGTCGTGCAGGAGCCAGGCGTCCGCCAGACCGGTGAGTCTGGTCAGTGCCTCCTCGTCGTCCGTGACGATGGGCTCGCCCGCGAGATTGCCGCTGGTCATCACGAGCAGCCGGGGCCCGTCCCCGTCCACCGTGCCGAGGCCGAGGAGGAGATGGTGCACCGGGGTGTACGGGAGCATGAAGCCGAGGTCCGGGCTGCCCGGCGCCACCGCCCGTGCCGGCGCGGCCCCGTGGCGCGGGCGGGCGTCGTCGCGGCGGCGCAGCAGGACGACGGGCCGGGCGCCGCCGGTGAGGAGTTCGCGTTCGAGCGTGCCGAGGTGCACGAGGGGTTCGATGTCGGCGAGGTCCGCGGCCATCATCGCGAACGGTTTGTCACCGCGCGCCTTGCGGCGGCGCAGTTCGGCCACCGCGTCGGGGTTCGTCGCGTCGCAGGCCAGGTGGTAGCCGCCGAGGCCTTTCACGGCGAGGATCGCGCCGGAGGCGAGCATCCCGCGTGCGGCGGCGACCGGGTCGCCACCGGGTTCGGGGCAGCGTCCGGTCCGATCGGGTTCGGGGCCGGCACCGGGAAGCGCGGGGCGGCCGGGCGCCGTGACCAGCCGCAGCCGGGGGCCGCAGTGGGGGCAGGCGACGGGCTGCGCGTGGAAGCGCCGGTCGGCGGGGTCCTCGTACTCCCGGGCACAGTCGGGGCACATCGGGAAGCCGGCCATGGTGGTGTGGACCCGGTCGTAGGGCAATCCCGTGACGATGGTGAACCGCGGGCCGCAGTGGGTGCAGGTGATGAAGGGGTGCAGATACCGCCGGTCGGCCGGGTCCGCGAGCTCCGCGAGGCAGTCGTCGCAGGTGGCGGTGTCCGGCGGGACGAGAGTGCGGACGGCGCCGCCCTGGCGGGAGGGCACGATGGTGAAGCCGCTGCCGCCGCCCGCGGTCACCTCGGCCGCCTCGACCGACTCCACCCGGGCCAGCGGTGGGGCGTCGGGCGCGAGGCGGGCGCAGAAGGACGCGACGTCCGCGGGGTCTCCCTCGACCTCCGCGACGACTCCGTCCGCCGTGTTGGTGACGTGGCCGGACAGGCGCAGCCCGGTGGCGAGGGCGTAGACGAAGGGCCGGAAGCCCACGCCCTGCACGACGCCGCGGACGACCACTCGGCTGCGCCGCGGGGCCACGGCTGGGACGGGTCCGGGCCGCGCCGTGGTCACGCGCCGGCCTGGGCCATCACCGGGGTGTGGACTCGGTTGCCCTCGGCAGTCGCGAGGGCCCGGTCGAGGAGGGCGCCGGCTCCTCGGCTGTCACGTACCGAGCTGAGAACGACCTCGACGCCGGGGTTGACCTGCTGCACGTTGGCGCGGAACGCCGTCTCGTCGAACTCCGCGGCCTCGGCCATGTCGGTCTTGGTGACGATCACCAGCTGGGCGAGACCGAATGCGGTGGGGTACTTGAGCGGCTTGTCCTCCCCCTCGGTGACCGAGGCGAGCACGACGCGGAGGGACTCCCCCAGGTCGTAGCCTGCGGGGCAGACGAGGTTGCCCACGTTCTCGACGAACAGCAGCCGGGTGGACTCCGGCAGCCAGTCGTGCAGGTGCCGGGCGACCATGTCGGCCTCCAGATGGCAGAGGCCGTCGGTGAGCACCTGCTTGACGGGGACGCCCGAGCGGGCCAGCCGGCGGGCGTCGTTCTCGGTGGCGAGGTCGGCGGTGAGCGCGGCGGTGCTGACGCCCCGTTCGCCGGCGAGGCGCAGTTCGCGCTCGAGCAGGGCGGTCTTGCCGCTGCCGGGGCTGGAGAGCAGGTTGATCACGGTGGTGCCGCGGGCGTTCAGCTCGGTGCGCAGGATGTGTGCCGCGGCCTCGTTCTTGGCGAGGACGGCGCGCTGGAGATCGACGGCTCGGCACATGCTCAGCTCTCCTCGGTGATCGGTTGGCGGTGGTCCCCGCGCGGTGCCTCCGGGCCGGCCCAGCGGACCTCCCGGATCTGGAGTTCGCGGCCGGAGACGAGTCCGTCGGCTGCGGCGCCGCAGCCGGGGCAGAGCAGCCGGGGCGGCATGCCGACGGCCCAGTCCTCGGCGCACGCCGCGCAGCGCGCGGTGCCCGGGACAGTACGGGTGATCAGCTCGGCGCCCTCGACGACGGTTCCGGCGCAGGCGAGTTCGAAGCAGAAGGCGAGGGCGTCGGCGACGACGCCGGCCAGTTCGCCCACGTCCAGCTCGATGCTGCTGACGCCGACGGCCCCACGGGCCTTCGCCGCGGTCTCCACCTGGTCGACGACGGCGACCGCGAGGGACATCTCGTGCATCGGTCTCCGTCCTGGGCGCCGGGGTGGGTCCCGGGCGCCATTAGAGAACGGGGGGTGGCGGGCCGACGCCCGGCGCGCCGGGACCGGACGGCCGTGTCGTCCATTCGGTTCAGCCGCCACCACCGAGCGGGCGGCGGGTCACATGCGGCTGATGCGCAGGTAGCGCCGGAGGTCGGGGAGGACTCCGACGACGACGGCCGCGACGGCCAGGGCGGCGATGGCGGCGGCTGCGGCGCCGAGGACGTTCCTGGGCATGGTGCTCTCCGTTTCGGTCTTCATACGACGGCTTCCTGACGGACCAGTTCGCTCACCATGCGCACGGCCTCGGGAACGGCCGCGGCGACCTGCGGGCTGAGCCCGATGCCCTCGTCGAGGCAGGCCGGTTCGCAGCCGACGACGAGGATCCGCCGTGGTGGCGCGGCTCCGGTTCCCGCGCACAGGGTGTCGAGCAGGGCGAGGACGGCGTCGGGCGTCATCCGGTGGCCGTCGAGCGGCGCGGGCCCCGTACCGCTGCCCCGGTCGCCGGCCGCCGAGGCGTCGATCAGATAGAGCGTCCCCGGTGCACCGCCGCGGGCCGTGACGTCGAGGAGGACGAGGGTGTCCCAGCCGTCGAGGAGTTCGTAGGCGAGGTGGACGCCCCGGACGCCGACGTCGGCCAGCTCGACGGAGGCGGGGAGTTCCTCGCGGGTGAGCCGCTTCAGGGTCTCCACGCCGAATCCGTCGTCGCCGAGGAAGATGTTGCCCACCCCGGCCACGAGGGTGCGGGCCGTACCGGGCACCGGGGCCTCGTGCGCCGGGCCGTTCACCTGTCCTCCAGGGCTTCGACCTCGTCGGGCTGGAAGTAGAGGAACCGGCCCTGTTCGCGGCGGATGTCGGCTCCCGGGTCGTCCTCGACGGTGACCGCGATGTGGACTCCGCCGTCGACGTCGTGGAGGACCGCCTCGACCAGAGCGCTGCGCCCGTCGAGGAACAGGTCCTGGGCGTCCGTGCGGCGGAGCCGCGGGCGCAGGACGACCCTGCTGCCCGCGCGGACGGCGCGCCCGTCGACGAGCACATGGTCGCTGCCCGGGTCGACGCCGGTGTCGCCGCCCGGGTCCCACCAGGGCGTGTCCGGTTGGAGGACGTTGCCGGCCGGCTTCGGGGACCCGGTGACGCTCTGGAGGCTCCGGACCGCTCCATGCAGACGTTCGAGGACTTCGGGCGGCATGGTGTCCGCCAGTTCGATCACCGCCGCCGCGCGGGCGTCGGTCCCTCTGGCCTCGCGCTTCTCCTCGTCGGTGAGGGCCGCCGTGCGCAGGGCGAGGATCTCGTCGATCTCGGTCGCGTCGTAGAGGGCGCCGGGGCTCTCGGGCGCGATGGCCGGATGGTCCTCCAGGATGATCGGCGAGGACAGCATCAGGTCGTCACGGCCGGGTTCACCGGCCAGGACGGGCCAGGTGTGCAGGTTGCGGCAGGCGGCGACGGCGCCCCTGGCCCATTCCGGCGGGTCGGTCATCGACAGGAACGCACCTCCGTCGAGGCGGAGCAGGGTGTGGGTGGCGACGAGGGAGTACGGCAGTGCCGCATGACGGTCGGTGTCCGGCTCGGCGGTCCAGGTGCTGGTGTTCTCCACCGTGACCGAGAGGCGTTCGACGCGGTACGGGCCGTCGAGTTCGGCCGCCGAGATCCGTACCGTGCCGCTGATCTCCTCGCGGCGGCGTACGAGTCGGCCGAGGACGCGTCCGTCGGGGTCGGCGACCTCCTCCGTCTCCTCGGCGGCAGGGCGGGCGAAGGGCAGCGCGAGGCCGTCGCCCCGCAGTCCGGCGACGGGGACGACGAGGGTGACGCGCTCCTCGACGCCCTCGTCCCAGGCCATCAGAACCCGGTCGGGCAGGTGGAGTTCGCCGGTCGGAGCGAAGGTCCCGTCCCCGCGCAGCTCCTCGACGGTACGCCGCTGGGCGCGCAGGAAGCGGACCTCCACGGCGAGTTCGGCGCCGGTCCTGGGCTCCATGAGGCACTCGGTGAGCTGGAAGTCGTGCTCCTCGGCGGCGGCGCTCCAGGACGGCGGCACCAGGACGCCGAACTGCCAGCGGAGCCGGTTCTTCGCGGCGGACGCACGGTACGGGTAGAGGACGTACCCCTCGAAGAGGACGGCGTCGGCGACGTGCCGGGCGACGGCGAACCGGGCCTCGGTGCCGGGAGTGAAGGCGACGGTGGTCATGCTGTCCTCTCCCCCGCCGCTTCGAGCAGGGACTCGACGGTGGCCTCCCACGACGGGAGGGCCCGGCGCGAGCGGTAGGCGAGCAGGGCGTCCATCGCGTCGCCCGGGAGCCGGATCCAACCGCAGCCGGGGAAGTGCTGGTCGATCATCTCGCGCCACACCTTCACGGGCATGCGGTGGGAGACCTCCTTGTCCCAGGGGACGGGCTCGACGTGGAAGCCTCCGGCGCCGGTGAACGCGGTGCCGGAGAAGAGCAGGAGCAGCGGGACGTCACCGTCGGAGAGCGCCCGGAAGTACCTGGAGGCGGCGATGTCGGTGTCGTAGGTGCACGGCACGACGAGGTCGGTCTCGATCTCGCCGGTGAAGCCCGGCACCATGACGGAGGCCTGGGCGAACTGCACCGGGTTGAGGCTGCTGCCCCACCGGGAGCGTTCGCCGAAGAGGTCGCCCAGGGCCGCTGCCTCGTGGTCGTCGTAGCCGCGCCGGGCGGGTTCGACGCGCATCTGGCAGCGCAGGGCCATGGCGTGGACCCGGGTGCCGCCGGTGGCGGTGATCCGCAGCCGGAACACGAGCGTGGGTCCGGCCGCGTAGGGATCGGCGCGGACGTCGGTGCAGCTGAAGGAGAACTCGGTCACGGCCGGCTCCCCTGCGGCTCGCGTGCCAGGCCGCGCACGTGCGTGAAGAGGGCGTCGAGGTCGGCCCGCGCCTCCGCGCCCCCGTCGAACCCCTGCCAACGCAGTCGCATGCGGCCCACCAGTTCGTAGCAGAGGTCGATCGGTACGAGGAAGCACTCGGTACGGCCCTCGTGGCGGCGGAGCAGCAGGGCCTCCACGTCGGGTTCGAGGTGGGCGGCCAGCCGGGTGGCGTCGAGGACGGACCGCCAGGCGTCCTCCTCCAGCTCGCTCTCGGTGGCGCCGGCGGGGCTCGGGTAGAGCGCCACCGGACGGTCGAGGGCGGAGTTGCGGAAGAAGAACGCGACGGAGACCGGAATCCGCAGCGACTCCCACGCCTGGTCGTCGATCCGGTGCCCCGGGTCGCTCAGGAAGCGGCCGGGCACCGTCCGGAAGCGGCCCGGGGAGGCGGCGGAGCGGTCCATCAGCTGCGCGCACGGGCCGCACGCGCAGACCAGGGCCCGCTTGTCCGTGTCGACGAGGTGCGGGTGACGCGCCTCGGCCGCAAGTGCCGCCCCGCACAGTTCGCACCGTTCCTCGCGGGGCGGACGCGGGGTGGTGAACCGGCGCAGGCCCGTGGGCCGCGGGGGCCGGACGGCGCCGTTCGGCGGCCCGTTCACCGGGCCGCCGAGGAGCGGCCGTCCGCGCCGGCGAGGGAGGGACGGGTGCCGATCTGGAGCAGCGCCGGTTCGCGCGGGGCGCCGGTCTCCAGCTCCACCCCGGTGACCTCGGGGGCGAAGCAGGCGAGGGCGTCCACGGCCGCCTGCCGGACGGACTCCTGGGTGCCGGAGCAGCCGCAGCCGGTCGACGCGGTGACCCGCAACCGCAGCACGCCGGTCGCCGGGTCGAACCCGGTGTTCTCCACGGGCTGCGGCAGGGCGGACAGGGCGCGGCCGATACGGGTCGGCGCGTCCTCGGGGTGCAGTCCGTGCAGGTTCAGCAGGCTCGCGACGAGTTCGTCCGCGAGCAGCGGGTCCAGGGGGTCGGCCGGCGGGCGGGCGGCGGGACTGCCGAGGAGCTCGACCACGCGGGCGATGCCGCTGCCGTAGAACTCCATGAGGACGCGGACGACTTCCTCCGCGGCCGCGGAGGCTGCGGCGTCGCCGTTCCCGGCCAGCCGGTCCAGGACCTCCTCGACGCGTCGGCCCGCCTCTTCGGCGGTGGTCGTGCTCATCCGGCCAGACCGCTCAGGCCGGTGGGCACGTGCATCTGCTTCACGGTCCTGCCGTTGCCCGTGTACATGTGGACGCCGCACGGCAGGCAGGGGTCGAAGCTGCGCACGGCGCGCATGATGTCGATGCCCTTGAAGTTCTCGGGCGTGTTCTCCTCGAAGATCGGGGTGTTCTGCACCGCGTCCTCGTACGGGCCGGGGGTCCCGAACGTGTCCCGTGTGGAGGCGTTCCACGGCGTCGGCGGATAGGGGTGGTAGTTGGCGATCTTTCCGTCCCTGATGACCATGTGGTGCGAGAGGACGCCTCGTACGGCCTCGGTGAAGCCGACGCCGATGGACTCGTCCGGCACTTCGAACTTCTCCCACGTCTGCGTGCGTCCGGCGCGGACCTCTTCCAGGCCCTTCTCGGCGCAGTGCAGGGCGACGGCGGCCGCGTACGCCTGGAAGTAGGTCCGGGCGCGGTTGCGCTCCAGGGCGTTGCTCCACTTCGGGATGTTCCACTCGAAGGTGGTCTCCGGCTTCGTCATCGTCCTCGGGAGGTTGATGACGACGCTGTGCCCGGTGGCCTTGATGTAGCCGATGTCGACGAGGCCGGAGAGGGCGGTGGACCACAGGCGCGCGAGGGGGCCGCCCCCGGTGTCCAGTGCCAGGTGGTCCTTGCCGTCGAACCAGCGCGGGGACATGACCCAGCTGTACTTGTCGTCGAAGTTCCGCTTCTGCGGGGCCGGGATCGTGTGCTGGTTCCACGGGTGGCGCGGGTCGACCGGGTTGCCGAGGGGATCGTGGGTGACGAACTGTTCCTGGCCCTGCCAGTCCTCGTAGTACGAGCTGCCGAGCAGGATGCGGATGCCGAGGTTGATCTCGGTGAGGTCGTTGGTCACCAGTTTGCCGTCGACGACGACACCGGGGGTGACGAACATCCGCCGGCCCCAGTCGCTCATGTTGGCGTAGGTGAAGTCGCAGTGCTCGGGGTCGTTGAGGGCACCCCAGCAGCCGAGCAGCACACGGCGGCGGCCGACCTCCTCGTAGCCGGGCAGCGCCTCGTAGAAGAAGTCGAAGAGGTCGTCGTGGAGCGGGACGACCCGCTTCATGAACTCCACGTACCGCATGAGGCGGCTCATGTAGTCGGTGAACAGCTGCACGGACGCGACCGTGCCGACACCGCCGGGGTAGAGGGTGGAGGGGTGGACGTGCCGCCCCTCCATGAGACAGAACATCTCCCGGGTGTAGCGGCTGACCTGGAGCGCCTCCCGGTAGAACTCCCCTTCGAGGGGGTTGAGGGAGCGCATGATGTCCGCGATCGTCCGGTAGCCGTGCTCGGCGGCGTGCGGCGCCTCGGTGCGCTCGGCCAGTTCCAGGACGCCGGGGTTGGTCTCGCGGACCATCTTCTCGCAGTAGTCGACCCCGACCAGGTTCTCCTGGAAGATGTTGTGGTCGAACATGTACTCCGCGGACTCGCCGAGGTTGATGATCCACTCACCGAGGTGCGGGGGCTTCACGCCGTACGCCATGTTCTGCGCGTACACGGAGCAGGTCGCGTGGTTGTCACCGCAGATGCCGCAGATGCGGCTGGTGATGAAGTGCGCGTCGCGGGGGTCCTTGCCCCGCATGAAGACGCTGTAGCCGCGGAACACGGAGGACGTGCTGTAGCACTCCGCGACGCGCTTCTGCTTGAAATCGATCTTCGTGTGGATGCCGAGGCTGCCCACGATCCGGGTGATGGGATCCCAGGCCATCTCCACGAGGCCGGAGCCGTCACCCGTCGTCTTCGCCGGAGATGCCATGGTCGCTGTGGTGCCCTTCGTCAACTCTTCGACTTCGCGAACAGTGGGTTGGATGGGGGGTCCTGCGGGAGTGGTGCGATGGCGTCACGGTCACCAGGGCGGCCGGTAGCCGGTGGTGATGCGCTCGCCGGTGTGCCGCCACTTCGGCTCCTTGTCCACGGTCTTGGCCGTGATGGTCCGCAGCCGGCGGATGACGGAGCCGTACACGCCACTGGCGGTGCTGGAGACCTTGCCGCCGGGAGGTTCGTCCATGAACGGCATGAACTTGTCCGGGAATCCGGGCATCGTGCACGCGATGCAGATGCCGCCGACGTTCGGGCAGCCGCCGATGCCGTTCATCCAGCCGCGCTTGGGGACGTTGCACTTGACGACCGGGCCCCAGCAACCGAGCTTGACCAGGCACTTGGGTGAGTCGTACGTCGAGGCGAACTGGCCCTGCTCGTAGTAGCCGGCCCGGTCGCAGCCCTCGTGCACGGTCGCCCCGAACAACCAGGTCGGACGGAGCTTGTCGTCCAGCGGGATCATGGGCGCGGAGCCGACCGCCTGATAGAGCAGGTAGGTCAGCGTCTCCGCGAAGTTGTCCGGCTGGATGGGGCAGCCGGGCACGCACACGATGGGGATGCCGGCCTGCGACTTCCATTCCCAGCCGAGATAGTCCGGGAGGCCCATCGCACCGGTCGGGTTGCCCGCCATGGCGTGGATGCCGCCGTACGTGGCGCAGGTGCCGATCGCGACCACGGCGAGGGCCTTGGGTGCCAGCCGGTCGATCCACTCGCTGGTCGTGATGGGCTGACCGGTCTCCGGGTTGTCGCCGAAGCCGCTCCAGTAGCCCTCCTGCTTGATGGCCTCGTTCGGGATGGATCCCTCGACGACCAGCACGAACGGGTCGATCTCGCCCCGCTCCCCCTTGAAGAACCACTCGATGAACGTGTCGGCGCCGCCCACCGGACCGCACTCGAAGTCGATCAGCGGCCAGTGGACCGCGATCCTGGGCAGCCCGGGCAGCCCCGCGAGGGCGATCTCCTCGATGCTGGGCTGCATGGCGGCGGTCAGGGCCACCGAGTCGCCGTCGCAGCTCAGACCCGCGTTGATCCAGAGGATGTGGATCGGCTTCTCTTCACTGCCGGGCGCGGGCCCCTGGTCTTCGACCGGGACCGGCTTCACTGCGCTCATGAGTCGCCTCCTGAGGAGGGATGGGGCGAAGGCCTCATGTCAGGCCTGGGTCTTGCTCAACAGTCGGCCGATCCGCCCGCGCCCGCACCCGGGCCGTCCGCGAGCTCTCCCCGGGGGCCTCCTTCCGGACGAAGGCCCGGCGCCGTGCGTGGTAGCCCGCGGCGGGATCGTCGAAGATCGACCGCATCCGGGAGAGCTCCTGCTCACGGCAGGCCGCGAGCGGAACGACGGACTCCAGGCGCTCGTGCTCCGCCTTCTTCGCCGCGATCCGCTGCTGAAGGCCGCTACCGGATGCCGTGCGAAGGGCCAATCGGGTGATCTCGGCGGTGAACTCCCCGGGTCCGCAGTCGACGACCCGGTCGACCAGGCCCATGTCCAGCGAGGCCGCGGCGGACACCGGCAGCGCCTCTTCGGTGAGGCGCGCGGCCAGGGCCTCGCCCACCTTTCCGGGCAGGGTGCGAGTCCAGTACTCCGATCCGTACAGACCCATGCGCCGGTAGTGCGGATTGAGCACCGACCCCGAACGGCACCAGACCTCGTCGGCGGCGAGGGCGAGCATCACCCCGCCGGCGGCGGCGTTGCCGCCGATGGCGCTCACGACCAGCCGGTCGGTCGTGGTGAGAACCGCCTCGACCAGGTCGTTCATGGCGTTGATGTTGGCCCAGGACTCTGCGGCAGGGTCGGCGGCCGCCTCGATGACGTTCAGATGGATGCCGTTGGAGAAGAAGTCGCGCTGCCCGCCGAGTACCAGGACGGAAGTGGGACGCCCGCGCGCGGTCTCGTACGCGCCCAGCAGGCGGCGGCACTGGTCGGTGCTCATCGCCCCGCCGGGGAACGCGAAGGACAGGACGCCGACCGGTCCCTGCTCGCGGTACCGGATGTCGGACCAGGTCCGCCGACCCGGCGCCGGGTCGGCGGGCGCCGGCAGTTCGGGGAGCTCCGGCAGCCGGCCGGCGAGGGCCAGGGTTGCCGGGAGCTTGCAGGCACGCGGCCTGCCGCGGCCGGTGCGGGCGCGGAGCTCGGGGATCCACACCGCGCCGTCCACGGTGGCGCGGCAGACCGCGCCCGCCCGGGTCGCGAGCAGGGCACCGGGCCGCCCGTGCAGACCGTCCTCCGCGTGGCCGCCGTGCAGGAACCACTCGGCGCCGAGCAGCCGGTCCGGCACACCGGGCTGCGAGTCGGCGGCCCGCAGGATGCGCAGCACGGTCTCGGTGGTGTCCTCGCCCCACGAGATCCGACGCTCCTCCTGGCGGACCGCGGGACGGACGCGGACCTCGCCGGTCTGCGGCCGCGGTGTCGCCCCGGCGGCGACCCTCTCGACGGCCAGCAGCACGGCGGCCACGGCGGCGTCGGACAGCTCGTTGCGGTACAGATCGCTCTTGCCGACCTCGGGGACACGGAAGGTGGCGGTCGCCCAGACGTCGCCCGCGTCCATCTCCTCGTCGGCCTGGAGGACGGTGACGCCCCACTCCTCGGCCCCGTCGTGGATCGCGTGGTCCAGCGAGGACGGGCCCCGGTCGCCCACGGGCCCCGGGTGCACGATCAGACAACGGTGCGCCGTCCACACGTCACGGGGCACGACGGCCTTCAGCAGGGGGGCCACGACCAGGTCGGGCGCTTGCCGCGCCACGGCCTCGCGCACGGCGGCCCCGTCGGGGGTGACCTCTACGGGAACGGTGTGCCCGCGGTCGCCCAGCTCGGCCAGGACGCGCTGGGTCAGGCTGTTGAAGCTGCTCGCGACGAGCAGGATGCGCATGGACGGACCCTCCGGGTTGCGGTGGATGGAGCGGCCCTGGCAGGGCGGTCCACCGACCGCCTGCGATCCTCGGACACCGCAGGCGGGGAAGGAGGGCGACGGGGCCCTCACCTCACCCGTTAGAGGCGCGCGTCCGACCGATTGGCTGCCCGTCCCGTGGACGGCGCGCCGCCGGCGGCCCGTCCGAGCGGAGCGGGGCCCAGGCGGCGCTCCGAGCGGAGGGAGGCCCAGGAGGCCCGGGTCCGAGCGGAGCGGGGCCCAGGCGGCCCGCCACGCGGCTCGTGGAGGAACGGAACCCCTGCCAACGGCACGAGGGCGACGTCTGCTGCGCCATGCGGGTGGTATCCGCTGGGGGGACCGGTCCGCTGCGGCGGTGGTGACGAAGCCCCCACAAGCCCTCGGCCGCCTCGGCCGAGGCACTGGTAGTGGAGTGAACATGCGCAACCGCACCATGACCGCAGCATCCGCAGCCGTGCTCGCCGCCCTGTGCGCGGCGCCCGCGCTGGCCGCGCCCGGTACCGCACCGCAGACGCGGCCCGCGACCCACCACAAGGCCCTGCACGCGATCGGCCTGACCGGCGACCAGCGGCTCGTCGAGTTCGACGTGAACAAGCCGAACAAGACGTGGTCGCTGGGCAGGGTCTCCGGGCTGTCCGGCGACACGAAGCTCGTCGGGATCGACTTCCGCGTCCAGAACGAGAAGCTGTACGGCGTCGGGGACAGGGGCGGCGTCTACACCCTGAACACCACCGACGCCCGGGCCATGAAGGTCTCCCAGCTGACCGTGGCACTGGCCGGCAGTGCGTTCGGCGTGGACTTCAACCCCGCCGCCAACCGGCTCCGCGTCATCTCCGACACCGGCCAGAACCTGCGCCACAACATCGACGACGCGGCCGCTCCCCTGACCACGACCGTCGACGGCACCCTCACCAACCCGACCATGCCGCCGTCGACCGCCATGGGCGTCACCGGCGCCGCCTACACGAACAACGACCTGAACGCCGCCACCGCGACGACCCTGTTCGACCTGGACACGATGGCCGACCGGATCTCCCTGCAGTCACCCGCCAACGCCGGGACCCTCGCGCCCACGGGCAACCTCGGAGTGGACGCCGCCAGGGACGCCGGCTTCGACATCTCCTACGACCCCGCCACCGGCATGAACCACGGCTTCGCGACCATCGCCGCCGGCGGCTCGTACCGTCTCTACTCCGTCGACCTGCTGACGGGCAGGGCCACGAGCAGGGGCGCCTTCCCCACCAGGTACCAGGTCACCGACCTGGCCCTGCCCATCGACCAGAAGTAGCCCCGTCCTCGCCGAGCCCGCGCCCGGTCCTGGCGCGCGGGCTCGGGTCCGGTGCGTGCCGCCCCGGGCGAGGTGCGGTCATCGCGTCGGCCCCGTGCTCCCTTCCTCGTGAAGGGGGCACGGGGCCGACGGCCGTTGCCGGGCAGGAGGGCCGCGCTACTTGGGCATGAGCACGGTGTCGACGATGTACACGTTGGCGTTGGCGGTCCTGACGTTGCCGCAGACCACGCTCGTGGTGTCGTTGACCTTGTAGGACTCGCCGGAGCCGCTGGTGGTGACCATGCCCTTCTGGAGGGTCTCGAAGCTGCCGTTCTCCAGCTGCTTCGGGGTCAGCTTCTGGCCGACCACGTGGTAGGTGAGGATCTTGGTGAGCGTGGCCTTGTCGGCCAGGACCTTGTCGAGGTCGGCCTTCGGGATCTTCGCGAAGGCCTCGTTGGTCGGCGCGAACACCGTGATGTTCTGCGCGTTGTTGAGGGTGTCGACGAGGCCGGCCTTCTTGACGGCGGTGACCAGGGTCGACAGGGCCGGGTTGTGGGACGCGGCGGTCGCGACCGGGTCCTTGGCCATGCCGTCGAAGGAGCCCGCCCCCTCCTTCGGTACGCCGGAACACGCGGGGCCGAAGGGCTGGTCGCCGGTCATCGCGTCCTCGGTGGGCGTCGCGCCGGTCTTCGCCTCGTCATCCGCCGCGCTGGACGGGGCGGCCTTGGAGCCGCTGTCGGAGTCGGAGCACGCGGCCAGCGAGAACGGCAGCAGGGCTGCCGCGGCGACGGCGAGGGCGGTGCGACGGATCTTCATGCTGGTCATGAGTGGCTCCTTGGAAGGGTTTTCTCGGGGTGTCGGCATGGTGGTGGTGGTGCTGCCCGGTGGGGCCTGCTGCCGTCCGGGTGGTCTAGGTGACGGTCACGAAGACGCCGTGCCGGCCGCTCGCTCCGTCGGGGATGGTCCGGGCGCGCTGTTCGGTCTGGACCTGGCCGGTGCCGTCGGTGGCGCGGACGGTGACGTCGTGTCCGCCGGGGGTGGCATTCCAGCGGTACGACCACTGGCGCCAGGTGTCCGTGCCGGCCTGCGCGGCGAGGTCGGCGTCCTGCCACGGCCCGTCGTCGATGCGGATCTGCACGCGGGTGATGCCGCGGCGCTGGGCCCAGGCGACCCCGGCGACGGTGACGGTGCCGGCGGCCGGGCGGGCGAAGGGTTTGGGGGTGTCGATGCGGGCCTGGGTCTTGATCGGCGCCTTGCGGGCCCACCTGCGCTTCACCCAGTAAGGGTCGTAGGCGTCGAAGGTGGTGAGCTCGATGGACTCGATCCACTTGCAGGCCGACACGTAGCCGTACAGGCCGGGGACGATCATTCGGACGGGGAAGCCGTGGTCGAAGGGGAGCGGCTCGCCGTTCATGCCGACGGCGAGCATCGCGTCGCGGCCGTCCATGACGTCCTCGACCGGGGAGCCGAGCGTCATGCCGTCCACCGAGCGCGCCACCAGCTGGTCGGCGCCGCCACCCTTCGAAGGGGGCCGGACGCCCGCTTCCTTGAGGAGGTCGGCGAGGGGGACGCCCAGCCAGCGGGCGTTCCCGACGTAGGGGCCGCCCACCTCGTTCGACACACACGTCAGGGTGATGTCGCGTTCGATCAGGGGGCGGGCCAGGAGCTGGTCGAGGGTGTAGGTGCGCGGCTGGGCGACCCCTTCGCCGTGGATCCGCAGCCGCCAGGTTCCGGCGTCGATCCTGGGGACGGTCAGTGCGGTGTCGACGCGGTAGAAGTCGGAGTTGGGGGTGGTGAAGGTGGTGATCCCGGGGGCCTTGAGCTGAACGCCGGCCGGGAGTGCCGGGGCCGGTGACGAAGGCGCCGGAAGTACCAGGCCCTCGCGGGAGGCGACGGCGCCCTGCCCTTGCCTGGCGCTGAAGAACCGGCCGAGTGCACCGGCTGAGGTCGCCGCCACGGCGGTCACACCGGCCGCGGTGAGGAAGCCGCGCCGGCTCCAGCCGCCGGCGCCGTCCTGGCCGGAGGGGGCAGGCATCGGTACGGCTTGGCGCGCCAGGACGTACAGGACGACGGCTCCCGCAACTGCCCCGACGGCAGAGGGAAGTACGTCGCCGATGCCGTTGGTGTCGGGCCGGCCGAGGGCGGTTGAAGCCCCCACGATCCCGAACAGCAGCACGCCGGCGGCGCCCGCGCGCCGATGGGACAGGGCGAGGATGCCCAGGGCGACGGCGAAGAGGGCGAGGACCGCGAGGATCCCGAGCTGCAGGACGGTCTTGTCGTTCGCACCGAAGGTGCGGATCGCGAAGTCCTTGACGGCGGCTGGAGTGCGGTCGATCACCGCACCGCCCACGACGGTCACAGGCCCTGCCGCAGGCCTCACCAGTCCGGCCACCAGTTCGGCCACGGCCAGAGCGGTGAAGGCGGCCAGGAGGCCGGCCGTGGCGCCGAGTGCGGCGCGGACGAGTCTGCTGCGGAAGCTGCTCACACCCGGTATTCGGCGACCTTCGCCCGGCGGATTGGTCCGAGCTCCGAAAGAACTCAACGGCTCGCCCGTGTCGCCGTCATGGCGTGGGCACGCAGGGGCCGCGCTCTGGGCGGGGTGCTGCGGGTGGGGGGCCGCCGCCACCCCCAGCCGTACCCCCCCGCCGGGGGGCGTACAGGTCGAAGCCACCCGCGTGGCCGAGGGGGGCCCGGCCCCCCCCCCCCCCCACCACCCCCGCCCGGCCGGAGGGAGACACGGTCGACGCCTCCCGCGAGGCCGACGGGTCACCGGCCCCCGCCGCCCCGACTTCTCGGCGGCGGACCGGGGTCTTCCCGCGGCGGACGGTCAGGCGTTGACGCAGGTGTTGCCGAAGGACGGGTTGAGCAGCCCGATGACACTGACGGTGTTGCCGCAGGCGTTGACCGGGATGTGGACGGGCACCTGAATGAGGTTGCCCGAGCCCACGCCCGGCGAGTACGCGGCCACGCCCTGGGCGCCGGCGTCGGCGGACGCGACCGCCGCACCCGCCACCACGACCGCGCCGGCCGCCAGGGCCACAGCCAGACCTCGTCGTACGAGAACCATGTCTTCACTACCTCCTGTGAGGATGGCCGGCCGCCCGGAAGACCCGCGCGACCGACGAGGAACCTCCCGATGAGGAGCTCCCTCGCACGTCGTCTTCGTGACTGGTCGCCCACCGGCTCGGCCCCGGTCCGCCGATTCCCTCGAAGGGGTCAACCACCGGTGGCAAGGCTGACGAAGAGTCCTCCCATCCACAGGCCCGTCCGCTCCGAAGAACAGCCGACACACGAACAGGTTCCCCACGCCGGACCGTCTCCGGAACGCCCGGCCCCGTACGAACGACGAAACAAGGAGCGGCATGCGATGGACGCCCCGCCCCCCGACGGCCGCCCCAGGCCGGCCCTTCACCTTCTGCCCACGGCCGGAGCGGCGCACGTGAACCGACCGATCCCCTTCGGCGTCGGCCGCCCCGCCGACACCGACCGCAACGACATCGCGGACGTCATGCAGCAGGTCGCCCACGGCGACAAAGAGGCGTTCTCCGCCCTCTACGACGCCCTCGCACCCCTGGTCTTCGGCATCGTGCTCAAGGTCGTACGCGACCGTGCGCAGTCCGAGGAGGTCGCCCAGGAGGTCATGATCGAACTGTGGCGTCAGGCCGCCCGCTACCGCCCCGACGCCGGCTCCGTCACCGCGTGGGCCGCGACCGTCGCCCACCGTCGGGCCGTGGACCGGGTCCGCTCCGCACAGGCCGCCACCGACCGCGAGCACGCCCAGGCCGCCCGTGAGCACACCACCGCCTTCGACGAGGTGGCCGAACAGGTCGAGACGCGCCTGGAGTCCGAGCAGGTACGCCGCTGCCTGCGCGGCCTGACCGAACTCCAGCGCCAGGCCGTGACCCTGGCCTACTACCAGGGACTGACCTACCGAGAAGTCGCCGCATCCCTGCGCACACCGCTTCCCACCATCAAGACACGCATGCGCGACGGGCTCATCCGGCTCCGCGACTGCATGGGGGTGACCACATGAAACACCACGCCACCGACGCCCACACCCTCGCCGCCGCCTACGCCCTCGGCGCACTCGACGACGCCGAGCGCAAGGACTTCGACGCCCACCTCCAGTCGTGCGAGGCATGCCGGCAGGAGGCAGCCGAGTTCGAGGCCACCACGGCACGTCTCGCCGCGGCCGTCTCCCAGACGCCCCCGGCGGCAGCCAAGGCACAGGTGCTGGCCGCGATCGACGGGGTGCGCCAGCTGCCTCCGCGCATCCCCGCGCCCAGCCAGGCGCCCGCCCTCGGAGGCATCCTGCGCCGACGGACGGCATCTCTGGCGCTGGCCGCGAGTGTGGCCGCGGCCGCGCTGGGCGGCGTGGCGGTGTGGCAGACACAGAACGGACAGGACCTCCGGCAGGAGGCCCGCCAGGCCCGGCAGCAGCTCGACGCGGTCAGCGCCGTGCTGGCGGCCCCGGATGCGCGCACCGTCCACGGCAAGGCCGCCAACGGAGCGCTGACCACTGTCGTCTCCTCCGACCAGCGGGACACGGCGGTTTTCACCGCCGCCAACCTGCCCGCACCCGGTGCCGGGAAGACCTACCAGCTGTGGCTCGACCACAACGGCACCATGCGCCCGGCCGGTCTCATCGACCACAACGGCACCGTGGTCCT
This sequence comes from Streptomyces sp. NPDC056480, assembly GCF_042795405.1. Taxonomy (NCBI): domain Bacteria; kingdom Bacillati; phylum Actinomycetota; class Actinomycetes; order Kitasatosporales; family Streptomycetaceae; genus Streptomyces; species Streptomyces sp. NPDC056480. The sequence continues at coordinate 70,260 of NZ_JBHTSA010000015.1, forward strand.
CACCGGCAACCCCGCAGACGCGGGAGCCGTCGGCCTCACCCTCGAACCCACCGGAGGATCCCCCCAACCCACCACCGACCCGCTGCTCTTGATGGCCCTTCCCGCCTGACCGGGCACCCGGACCCGCAGGGCACCCCTGGACGCGCCGCGCCACCGTGCTCGTACCCCGGCGGCCGAAGCCGGATCCGCTCCCGCCACCCGGACGTCCGCCGGCTCCTCCTCACCGAAGGGAACCCCCCGATGAAGCCCGCCGCCGACCGACTCGCACAGCTCCTCGGCCACTTTCTACCCGGCCCGCTCCCCGTCCGCATCCGCGCCTGGGACGGCAGCGAGACGGGCCCCCATGACGCCCCCCTGGTGGTCCTCCGCGCGCCCGACGCCCTGCGCCGCCTGCTCTGGCAGCCGGGCGAGCTCGGGCTCGCCGAGGCATACGTCACCGGAGACCTCGACGTCGAGGGCGACGTGGCCGGCGCGCTCTCCCAAGCCGGCCGAAGCGTCCGCGACCGGCCCTCGGCACGCCCCGGACCGGCGGGCCTGGCCGCGGCCACCGCTCTCGCGGTACGCCTGGGTGTCGTCGGCCCACCCCCGAAGCGCCCCGACGGGCGGGCGCGGCTGACCGGCAGCCCGCACAGCATCTCCCGGGACCGTGCGGGGATCAGCCACCACTACGACCTCTCCAATGACTTCTACGCCCTCCTCCTGGACGCGTCGATGGCGTACTCCTGCGCCTACTGGACCCGGCCCGACGACCCCACGTACACCCTGGCCGACGCCCAGCACGACAAACTCGAGCTGATCTGCCGCAAACTCGCCCTCGGCCCGGGAGACCGGCTCCTCGACGTCGGATGCGGCTGGGGCTCCCTCACCCTCCACGCGGCACGCGAGCACAAGGCCCGCGTCACCGCCGTCACCCTCTCCCGCGCGCAGCACGACCACGTCACCGAACGTGCCGTACGCGAGGGACTGACCGACCTCGTGGACGTCCAGCTGCGGCACTGGCGGGACATCGACGGAGGCGGCTACGACGCGGCCTCCGCCGTCGAGATGGGCGAACACGTCGGCGACGCCGAGTACCCCGCCTTCGCCACCAAGCTGCACGGCGCGCTCCGCCCCGAAGGCCGGCTCCTCATCCAGCAGATGTCCCGCGGCACCCACGCGCCCGGCGGAGGCGCCTTCATCGAGACGTACATCGCCCCCGACATGCACATGCGCCCCGTCGGCCGCACCGTGGACCTGCTGGAGGCCGCGGGCCTGGAGGCCCGCTCCGTCGAATCGCTCCGCGAGCACTACACGGCCACCATCGACGCCTGGCGTTCCAACCTCGAACGACGCTGGAGCGCCATCGAGAACCAGGTCGGGCGCACCACCGCCCGGGTGTGGCGCCTGTACCTGGCCGGTGCCTCGCTCGCCTTCTCCGAACGCCGCATGGGCGTCGACCAGATCCTCGCCGTACGCCCCACCCGCGAAGGCGCGTCAGCCATGCCGTCCACCCCCGCCGACTGGTACGCCCCGTGAGCCCGGCGTGAACGGAACCGCCTGGAGTTCTCTTCGGCCGGCCCGGATGCGGGGTCCGGCCGAAGAGCGGTCGTGTCGACCGCGGTTCAGCGCGCCCGACGTGCACGGTGGGAGGGCGTGGTCAGACGGAGGTCTGCGCTGAGGCGGAAGCCTGTCGCCGTGCGCGCACGGCACAGAGGGCCCTGGGTGACGAGGCGGACGACTTCGGCGGGTTCGGCGTGTGTCGCCAGTCTGATTCCGACCGTGGCCCGGAGGTCCGCCGTGGTGCCCCGGAGGACGACCCGGGCCGTGTCGACGCCCGGCACCATGGCGAGGTCGGCGGCGATGGCGCGGGCCAGGCTCCGGCGGCCGACGCGCGTTCCCGCGCCAGGCAGTCCAAGGGTGGACGGTCCGGTGGTGCGGAGCTGGGCCAGGCACCACCACAGCGCCGCCGCCGTCACCGCCGCCAGCAGGCCCATGGTGAAGGCCGTCGACGGTTCGTGCCGCCTCAGCCATTCCTCGGGGTGACCGGGCGGCGCCCAGGACACGGTGCCGCGCCGGGCGAGACCGGTCAGGGCGGTCCATCCCCCTGCCAGGACGGCCGCACCGCCTACCAGGGCCAAGGTGCAGCGGTTCGTCTTCGATCGTGCGGCCGTCACGGCGTGGTCTCCTCGCGCGTCGGTGGTCTCCAATGCTTCTCGGGAACGGATGTGACGGAGAGTCGGCCCGGGCGTCCGAGCCCGATCCCGCCGAGTGCGGCGGACGCGCTCCACTCGGCGGCCTGCCTCGCGCCGTCGGCCGGTCCGTAGGCGACGAAGACGCGCACCCGGAACCGCCGGCGCCCGGACCGCACCTTGACCCCGCTCACACCGTCGACGCTCATGGCGGCGTCGCGCAGCAGCAGGCCGACGGACGAGCGGTCGATGGCGGCCCGGGTGTCCCCGTCCGGCCGGACCAGCGGCAGCCACCGGCGCATTCCGGGCATGAGGGCAAGCACGACCAGAACCACCCCGAGCAGCGCGACCGCCGCTCCCGCCCCGATCCATCGCGCGTCGGTGAGGGGTACGCCCCGCAGCGCGGCGGGCGGGGTGAGCCCACCGCGCGCGACCCGGACCAGGAGCGCGCCGGCGGCCGTGGCCACGACGAGGGCCGTCGCGGCCGCGGACACGCGTCGGCCGGACCACGGCCTCCGCCCACGGGGCACCGGGGTTCCTTCGACGGGCACTCCCTCGTCCGTCACCGCCTCCTCGGAGCCGACCGGCGGCCCGTGCCCACCGGGGGCATCGCGTGAGCCGGGAGGGTCCGGGGCTGTGCCGGGAGGGTCCGGGGCTGTGCCGGGAGGGTCCGGGGCTGTGCCGGGGGTGCCCGGGGCCGTGCCGGAGGTGTCCGAAGCGGTGCCGTGGACGCCCGAAGCGTTCCCGTGGGCCGCCGAAAGGCTCGTGATCGCGATGTCCGCCCGGGAGATGTCCAGGCCCGACAACGCCGTTGCGCGGTGCATCACATGGCGCCGGACCCGTTCGCTCCGAGCCACGAGGTCGGTGGGATAGGCGAGTTCGAGCGCGACGCGGACCCGGGCTTCGCGCGCTCCCCTGCGAGCGACGGACACCTCCCGCGCCGTCCCCGCGCTGCCCAGGGCCTCGGTGGCCGCCTGGCGGACGATGCGGCGGACCGTCCGGTCGGCGACGGTGACGGTTCCCCGTTCGGCACGGGGCGTCGCGGAGGCGGGCCTCGGAACGGTCATCGCCGCTCCCTGGTCCAGCGCGCGACGAGATCCCTCGGGTCTGTTCGCTCGTCCCACAGGTGACCCACCACGCCACCGAGCGCGCCCAGCGCCGCGACGAGGAGGAAGGCGGCGAACCCGCCGAACCACGCGGCGAACCCCAACGCCATGCCGACTGCCAGTCCTGCCAGGGATCTGCTCATCACACACCTCACTCGGGGGCGACCCGCTCGGAAAATCGCTACGGCCCCGTCCGGGGACGCCTCTCCTCGACCGTCACTCGACGCGGCCTTCGCCCGCCTGGTGTTCCGGCGCCTCGTCGGGCAGGTGCACGTCGTTCACCACGACGTTGACCTCGACGACCTCCAGCCCGGTGGTCCGCTCCACCGCCGCGATGACGTTCTCCCGCACGTCGCGGGCGACATCGGTGATCGGAACCCCGTACTCGACGACCAGGTCGATGTCGATGGCCGTCTGGCGCTCGCCGACCTCCACCTTCACGCCCCGGCCGACGTTCGGGCGCCCGCCCGGAACACGGTCCCGGACCGCCCCGATCGTCCGCGACAGTCCCCCGCCCATGTCGTGCACGCCAGGGATCTCCCGCGCCGCCATGCCGGCGACCTTCACCACCACCAGATCCGCGATGGACGTCCTGCCCCGGCTGCCCGCCGGCTCGGTGACGCCGCTGCCTCCCGCGGTCAGCGTCGTGGAGTTCTCGCGGTTCTTCCTCGTCTCCATCGGTGCCCTGGTGCTCGTCTCGTCGATCACGGTCGTCTGCGTCATGGAAATTCCCTCTTCGTACTCGACACAAGTGCGGGCTCACTTCGTTGGACACGGGCAGCGGGGATTCGTCACGGCCTCCTCACGAAGTCGTCGGCGGGACACCCGGAATCGTGGAGAGGGCTCCCCCGACGCCGCGATCGCGTGACGTTCGGACCGCCACGGTGTCCAACGCTCGGTGGGTGGACTCCCGCATCCGTCGTCGCGAGGGCGACGGTGCGCGCGGCGCAGGGGTCGCGGAGCCCCGCATGGAAGGAGCAGCGAGTGCCAGGGCTTGACAGCCGAGCCCCCGGGCTCAGTGGGAGCAGGGCGGAGCCGGACGACGCCCTGCTGTCGGCACGGGCCCGTGAGGGCGACGAGGAGGCCTTCGCGGCGTTGGTCCGCCGGCACGGGCCGACCCTGCTGGGGCTCGCGAGCCGGATGCTGGGCGACCCGGCGGAGGCGGAGGACGCGGTGCAGGACGCCTTCGTGAGTGCCTGGCGTCGGCTCCCGGAGTTCCGGGGCGACGCGGCGTTCCTCACCTGGATGTACAGGATCGTCACCAACCGTTGCTTGAACCGGCTGCGCGCCCGTCGTCCCACGACGGACCTCGACGCCCTCCCCGAGCCCGCGGCTCCCCCGCAGGAGGGGTCGCCCGCCCGCGCGGCCGAGTCCAGCGCGGCCCTCGCGGACCTGACCGCGGCCCTGGCCGAGCTCTCGCCCGAGCAGCGAGCATGCTGGGTGCTGCGGGAGTTGCACCTGCTGTCGTACGAGGAGATCGCCGAGGCCGTCGGGATCGGCCCCGCGGCGGTACGCGGCAGGATCTTTCGGGCCCGGCGCTTTTTGACGGAGGCGATGAGCGAATGGCGTTGAACGCGGACCGGCAGCCCGTCGACGGCGCGGACGACGGCCTGCTGCCCTGTGGCCGATCCCTGGAGGCCGTGTGGGACGGTGCCGTCGAGCGCGGGCGGAGCCCGGCGGCGGAGGCCGCGCACCGTGCGACCTGCCCCCATTGCTCGGCGGCGCTCGCGGACCTGCGCACGCTCGACGCGTTGGTGACGGCAGCGCGCGAACTCGACCCGCCCGGCGGCGCCGAGGCCCTGACCGCGCGCGTCATGGATGTCGTACGGCTGGAGCTGCGACCGGGGCGCGCCCTGCCGCTGGGCTCGGGGCCCGACGACACGGGCTGGATCTTCGAAGCGGCGGCCGCGCGTGAACTGCGGGCCGCGGCCGACGGTCTGCCGGGCATCCGCGCCGGGAGCTGCCGTGTCCGGCCGCTGGGCGGCGGTGCGGGTGAGGTCGGCCGGGGACGTGGTCCGCTGGGGGTGCACGTGGAGGTGGCGGCGACGTTGGAGGCGCTGCCCGCGGCCGCCGAAGCGGTGCGCGGTGCGCTGTTCGCCGTCGCCGACCGGGTGCTGGGCATGGACGTCAGGGAGATCGATGTGCGCGTCGTCGACGTGCTGCAGGAGGACGTGGGCACGGACGGCACCAGCAGGAGCACCGGTAGCGGCCACGGTCCGGAAGGGGGCGCGGGATGACGGAGAGGATCGCCCGGTCCGAGCTCGAACGGGCGGCTGCCGCAGCCGCCCGCGCCACCGCCGGAGTCGCCTTCCTCCGGCCTGGCCTGACCGGTCTGCTGCGTGCGGCGGCCACGTCGGCCACGGGTTCGCGGTACGCGTCCCCTCCGGAGGGCGTACGGGCCCTCCGGAACTCGGCGGACGGCTCATGGGACGTGGAACTCAGGCTCACGGTCCGGCGCGGTCACCGGGCGGTGGATGTCACGCGCGCCGTGCGCCTCGCGGTCGAGGGGGCGACGCGGCCGCTCGTCGAAGGAGAGGAGGGAACGGGCGGCGGCCAGGTGTCGGCGACGGTGATCGTGACCGGCATCGTCTGAGGGGGCTGGAGCGGGCCGGAACGGCCGTCCGGGTGAGATTCGGATCCGTCACATGACGATCCCACGAGGTGATGGTCATACAGGGCATGAGCCTCTCTGTCGCCACTCCGCACCCGCCCGTCCTCCGGCCCCGCCGCGTCCCCGAGTTGCCCGCTCCGGAGACACGCCTCGGGCTCCGCGAGGCCTGGGGTCTGTCCCGCGCTCAGGTCGCGGCGGCGTTCGGGGTCACCAGTGCCACGGTGGGCGCCTGGGAATCGGGCCGCAGGTCGCCGCGCGGTGCCCGCCGCCGGGCCTACGCGGCCTTCCTGGCCGGCCTCGCCGCCTCCGCCCCCGCCGTCCCGCGCCCGGGCCGGGCCCCCGCCGCCCCGGTCGTCCCGCCCCCGGCACGCGTGGCCGCCGCCCCGCCACCGCGCGTGATCCGGGCCCTGCCCAGCGGCCTGCCCGTGGGGCCTCACCGCCCCGACCCGGTATCGCGGCTCCGCCGCCGCAGGTGGCGCAGCGCGGCCGCGGCCTGGGGCTGCTGGTCCCTGGTCCTCCACCTCCTGCTCACCGTCCCCGTCGCGGGCTGAGAGCGTCGCAGGGCAGGTCCGTGACGCTCGCCTCCTACGAAGGGCTGACCTACCGTGAGGTGGCCGAGCACCTCGCGGAGCCACTGGGCACGGTCGAGTCCCGGTTGCGGGAGGGTCTGATGCGGTCGCGCAACCGCCTGGGGGTGACAGCATGAACACCGACGATCTGCACATGCTTTCCGGCGCCTACGCCTTGGACGCGCTGAGCGACGAGGAGCGCCGGGAGTACGAGCGGCACCTGGCCGACTGCGCGTCCTGCGCCGAGGAGGTGGCAGAGCTCTCGGAGACCGCGGCGAGGCTCGGCCTCGCGGCGTCGGCTCCCGTCCCGCCGTCGCTCAGGGAGGACGTGCTGCGCCGGATCACCCAGGTGCGGCAGGCTCCGCCGGCGGACCCCACCGCGCCCGCCCGGGCCGCGCCGTCCGGCGTCCGGGCCCGTCGGGGTCTGCTGTGGGCCCTGGCCGCGAGCATCGCCTCCGCCGTCCTGCTGGGCGGGACGGCAGTCGTGCAGCACCAACTGGCACAGGACGCGGAGCGGGAGACCCAGCGGGTCCAGCAGGCGGCCGGCGAGGTGGCCGCGGTGCTGGCGGCGCCTGACGCCCGGCTCACGGCCACGGCTCTTCCGCAGGGTGCGACAGGCGCCGTCGTCGTCTCCAGGAGCCTCGACCAGGCGGTCTTCACGGCCTCGGACCTGACCGTGCCGCCCCACGGCAAGGTCTACCAACTGTGGTTCGACGACCGGGGGACGATGCGCCCGGCCGGCCTGATCGACCCGGACCGCACCACGACCGCGACGCTCATGGACGGGCCGGTGGACGGGGCGACCGGCATGGGGATCACGATCGAGCCGGCCGGTGGCTCGTCCCGGCCCACCAGCCCGCCGATCGCGCTGGCCGCGTTCCCGGCGGCCTGACGCGCGGTCCGCTCAGCCGGTCCTCCCGACTGGCCCCGGGCCCACGGCCCGGGGCGCCGGGAGGGAGCTCGACCAGAGCTGCTCGACCCGCGTGCAGTAGGGCAGCCCGTGCAGCGGCTCGTCGGCCAGGAAGCGGGTGACCAGGTCGATGATCTCCGTCGGCCGTTCCAGGAAGAGCATGTGGTCGCTCTCGGCGACTTCCGCGAACCACCCCTTGCCGCACGCCACGGCCATGCGACGACACTGCGCCGGGGTGGTGAAGGCGTCGTGCTCTCCGGTCACGGTCAAGGTCGGGGCCGGCACCTTCACGCTCGTGTCGAGCTCCGCGTGATGCAGCAGGCGCCGCGTGTTGGAGCTCACCTGAACGGCCTCGGCCGCGGTGAGGGCGGCCAGGCGACGCAGCAGGAACCGACGGACGCGCGAGCCGTTGGTGATCCCGTCGAGGCGCTCCGGATTCATCAGGATGTCGACCGCGGCATGGGCGTACTCGTCCATCCTGCCGGTGTCCAGGAAGGCCAGCGCACGCTCCATGGCCTCCCGGGACTGCTCGGGGATGGCCGCCATCGTGCCGACGAGGACCATCCGTCCCACCCGGTCAGGATGGCGCTGGGCGATGCGGTAGGCGATGGCGCTTCCGTAGGAGCCGCCCACCACGTTGACCTGCCGCAGGCCGCTCTCGTCGAGTATGTGGCGGACGGCGTCCGCCAACACGTCGACGCTCTGCCCCACGGGAAGGGGGTCGGCCGTGCCCCAGCCGGGCGGGTCGACGGTGAAGACGTCCATGTTCCTCAGGAGCAGCTTCTCGCAGCGCCCCCACGTCTCCTTGTTCTGGAAGGCGCCGCCGATCAGCAGCAGCGGACGCAGTCGCGGAGAGGTCGCCCGCACCAGACGCGACTCACAGCGCAATCCGTCCCAGCGGTGCCGGCGTACCAGGGGCGGACGCTGTACCGGCAATGACCCGACCGGAGTGTGCGGCGAGGAGAGAGGCATTGCGGGGGTTCCCATCAGATGAGGAAGAATGCGCACGGAAGCGGGGATACGCGAAGTCGTCGCCCGGACGGTCACGCATCTGGCCGAGTCTTCCCATCGGCACCATTTGTCCCACTCTTGGATCTCAACGAGCCTCGACGTCTAAGGGCACGCCGAACGCCGAGAACGGCGACGGCGGTCGTGGGGGCACGTGCGCGCAGCCCCGGACTCGGCGCACTCACCGGAACGTCCGGTCCTTCGCGGCCATCCGGGGTCAGGACCGGCTGTCGGGTGGAGGCGCCGGGGCGGTACGGACGCCGGCCCGGGGTTTCCTCCGCCGTATCCGCCGAGGCGTGCCGAACGGTCGGATCATAGGGTGGGCCCATGCCTAGAACTTCTCCTGCTGTGGCCCTTGACGCCCTGCTCGCCGGTAACACGCGCTTCGTGTCGGGCGCGCCCCAGCATCCCAACCAGGACGCCGCCCGCCGTACCGAGCTCGCCCCGGGCCAGGATCCCTTCGCCGTGATCCTCGGATGCTCCGATTCGCGACTGGCCGCTGAGATCATCTTCGACCAGGGACTCGGCGACCTGTTCGTCGTCCGTACCGCCGGCCATGTCCTGGGGACCGAGGTGCTGGGAAGCGTCGAGTACGCGACGAGCGTGCTCGGGGCGAGGCTGGTCGTCGTTCTCGGCCACGACTCGTGCGGTGCGGTGGCGGCCGCTCGCGCCGCCGTGGAGGACGGCTTCTCCGCCGGCGGATTCGTCCGTGACGTGGTGGAACGGGTGACGCCGAGCATCCTTGCCGCCCGGGCCGCCGGACTGACCGCGGACACCGACATCATCGACGAGCACATCCGGCACACCGTGGATCTGATACTCGAACGGTCCCGGCTTCTCTCCGAGCAGGTCGCATCGGGCGAGGTCGCGGTCGTGGGTCTCGGCTACGCGCTGACCGAGGGCAACGCCCGGGTCGTGACCACCCGGGGGGACGTGCGTACCGACACGGCCGAGGCCGGCGCGGGACCCTCGGCCGTGTGACCGGACGACCCGACCGCTCCGTCCCGGAGACCGGCGCGGCCCGTCTCCGGGAGGCCGGCCTCCGCCCACGTTGCCGCCGAGGCCTCGGGTTCCCGCCGACGCCTCGGGTTCCCGGGCGTGGCTCGCGACGGGCAGGCCAGGCGGGTGAACGCGCCGGCCGGGCTATGCCGAGCCACGGGCTTGCGAACGGGTCAGAGCAGGGCGGTGTGCGCGGAGTCCGGGAAGGTGGGGCGGTCGTGCCGCTCGCCTGCTCGGCCCGCGCGCACGGATCCGGGGAGCGCGGCCTTCCCGTCCGGCGCGAGGACGTCGTCCCCGTAGAGTCCCTGTGCCCAGTTCGTCTGGTAGATCGTGTCGAGATAGCGCTCCCCGAGGTCGGGGGCGATCGCGACGGCGGTGGTCCGTCGATCACCGTGGTGCGCCAGCCAGCGGTTCGCGCCGCTGACGACGGTGCCGGTGGATCCGCCGAAGAGAAACCCGCGCTCGGCCAGCATCCGGCAGGTGCGCACGGTGTCGATCTCCTCCACGCACAGGGCCTCGTCCACATAGGCCTCGTCCAGCAGGGGCGGGGTGATGCTCATGCCGAGTCCCGGGATCATCCGGCGCCCCGGGGTGCGGCCGAAGATGGCGGAGCCGACGCTGTCCACGGCGACGATGTGGACGGGCCGGGACCAGGCTCGGAAGAACCGCGCGCAGCCCATCAGGGTCCCCGTGGTGCCGACCCCGACGAAGAGGGTGTCGATCTCGGGGAACGCTCGGGCGATGGCGGGCGCAGTCCGGCGGTAGTGGGCCTTCCAGTTGTCGGCGTTGGTGTACTGGCTGAGCCATACGTACCGGGTGTCGGTGGCGCACAGGGCGCGGACGAAGGCGAGGCGTGCCCCGAGGAGTCCGCCGATGCCCGTCTCGTCGGAGAGGACGTGCACGTCGCTTCCCATCGCCTCCATCATCAGACGGGTGGTCAGGTTGCAGTGGGAGTCGGTGACGCAGAGGAAGCGGTAGCCCTTGCTGGCCGCGATCATGCTGAGCGCGACACCGAGGTTGCCCGAGGAGGACTCGACGAGGATCGAGCCGTGGGTGAGGACCCCGCTTCGCTCGGCGGACTCCACCATTTCGGTGGCCGCCTTGAGCTTGATCGATCCGGCGAAGTTGAAGCCCTCGCACTTGAGGTACAGCGGGTTTCCGAGCGTGGGCTCCAGGTCGACGTAGAGGTCTTCCTCGTTGTAGGCGTAGGGAGCGGAAATGACGGTCACGATGATCTCCTCCTCGGGGTCGGACGGGTCGGCCGGATGTGTCGCCCGAAGAACTCCGGCCGACGGGTCCGCCTCACCCGTAGCGGTTCAGTTCGTCGAAGAAGCGGTCGACGAGGTGCAGTTGCCCGGACCGGGCCACCGCGTCGTAGACGTACTTGCCGACCGCAAGGTCGAGAACTCCCAGCCCGAACGGCGAGAAGATCACGGGTCGGTCAGGTGGCGGCGTCACGCGTCCGGCGATGACGTCGTCGAGCGTGCCGTGGATGAAGTTCCTGTTGCCGACGAGCTGTGCCGTGAGATGGGGTGAGGTCGCCTCTCTGAGGACGTGCTCCACGTCGTCGACGATGTTGGTGGCGGACAGCTGGATCTGCGGGGCGAGGTCGCGCAGCGAGATGTGCAGCACGACGGGGTTGTGACGGAACCAGGAGGGCTCGGTGATGTGGGGCCTGCCGGCGACGGTCGCGAAGACGACCAGATCGCTGGTGCGGATCAGGGTCTCGGCATCCCTGTGCACCGTGACGGTGGACGTGGGGTCCGCCTGTTCCAGATACAGCCGGAATCCGGCCGTGCTGTCCGCCGACAGGTCGTGCACGCCGGTGTGTTCGAAGCTCCACCCGGTGCCGGACAGATAGGTGTGGATGTAGCGGGCGATCAGGCCGGTCCCCACGAATCCGACGCGGGTGGGCCGGGGCCGCCCCCGGCCGAGCCGTTGGGCGGCCGCTGCCGCGGACGCGGCGGTCCTGGCGGCGCTGATGACCGAGCTCTCCATGCAGGCGTACGGGTATCCCGTGGCGGGGTCGTTGAGGATGAGCACGGCGGACGCCCTGGGGATGCCGGACCTCACGTTGGCGGGGAAGCTCGCGATCCACTTGATGCCGTCCACCTGGTCCTCGTCTCCCCCGATGGAGGCCGCGAGGGAGATGATCCGGGACGTGGGGCGGTCGGGGAACCGGAGGAAGGAGGAGGGCGGGTTGACGGTGCGGCCCGCTGCGTGGAGCCGGTAGGTCGCTTCCACGACCTTCGTCACGGCGTTCTCACGACCGCGCAGGATCTCCTTGACCTGTCGTCCCGGAATGACGGCGAACGGCGGTACTTCGAGTGCGGCGGCTGGAGCGTTCATGCCTCGGCCCTCCCGGACGACCGGTCGGGCGGCGGCGGGCGGAACGGGTCGGCCATGGCCACCAGGACCTGACGCTGACCCGTGTAGGCCTCGCGGCTGTGCGCCGTGCGCAGGTTGTCGACGACCATCAGGTCACCGGTCTCCCAGGGGCGCCGGACCGTCAGGTCGGCATAGGTGCTGTTGATCTGCTCGATCACGTCCGCAGGCACCGGGTCGCCGTTGCCGTACCGGGTGGTGAAGGGGAGACCGGCGGGACCGTACTCCTCGGTCAGGAAGTCCCTGACCTCGGGGGCCATGGTCCACTCGCTGAGGAAGGCGATCTGGTTGAACCAGCAGCGTCGGCCGCTCGCCGGATGCCGTACCACCGCGCTGCGCCGCTGGCGGGTGTGGAGTGCCCCGTCGGGCTGCCATGCGGTCTCGATGCCGTTGGCCAGGCAGTACGCGTCGACGGCTTGGCGGTCATCGGTGCCGAACGCCTGGGACAGTGTGGCGCCGACCTCTCCGTTGTAGGAGCGGTCCAGCAGCCATCCTTCCTCTGCGAACCGTTCGACCACCGAGGGCGGGAGGGACTCGAGCACATCGGCGGCATCGGCGAGTGCGGTGGCGCCACCGTCGGTCGGCGGTCGCAGGCAGGCGAAGAGCAGCAGTCCGGGGCACCGGCGCGCGTAGCTCAGCTCGTGGTGCATGCACATCGTCTGGTTGGCGGGCCAGGCGGCTGACGCGTAGACGCCGTCGGCGAGTTCCTCACGGGGCGCGAAGCCCTCGGTCTCCCGCACGGGGCCGTCGGTCAGCCGCAGGGCGATGCCCTTGAGGTCGCTCGCGGTGCGCAGGTCGAGCCCGGTGACGACGACGGCGCCGTGCGCCGCGACCAGTCCGAGCAGGTCCTCCTTGTACGAGTCGGCCCAGGGGTCCCCGCCTGGAGGCCCGGCGATCCGGCGGATCGCCGTGGGCTCCGGTGTCGCCGGCTTGCGGAACAGTGCGGACAACATGTCTTTCCTCTCCTTCGGCAGGGGGTCAGCGTGATGCCGGTCGTGCGGCAACCGGGGTGTCCCGAGTGGTCGTCGGGGAGCGTTCGTCGACCAGTGCGGACAGTTCGGCCAGGACGGGATGTGCCACCAGGTCGCGCAGGGAGACGGTTCCGTCCAGGGCGACCGCCAGGCGCACGGCGGACAGGGAGGTGCCGCCGAGGTCGAAGAAGTCGTCCTCGCGGCCGATGCTGTCGCCGGGCACGCCGAGGATGCGGGCCCAGGCCGAGGCGAGTCGCCTCTCGCCGGGAGTACGGGGCGGGTTGTGGCCGTCGGGCCGGCCGAGGTCGCGGGCGAGGTCCGCGAGGGCCGCGCGGTCGATCTTGCCGTTGGCTGTGAGCGGCAACGTCTCCTGCCAGTGCACCGAGGTCGGGAGCATGTACGCGGGGAGCAGTTCGCCGAGTTGCCCGAGGAGGGCCTCCTCGGTCAGGGGCCGCGGCCCGGTGCAGAACGCCACCAGGTGCCGGGGCCGGGTCTCTCCGCCGGTGACGACGACGGCGCCGTCGCGGACGTCCGCGAGCCGCAGGAGGCTGTTCTCGACCTCTCCGATCTCGACGCGGAACCCGCGGACCTTCACCTGACCGTCGCGGCGACCGTGGAACTCGAGCTTCCCGCCCGGCAGCCAGCGGCCGATGTCGCCCCCGCGGTAGAGACGCTGACCGGGGTGGTGCGGATCGGGTGGGTAGGAGTCCCGGGTGCGTTCCGGGTCGTTCACGTAGCCGCGGCCCACGCAGACTCCGGAGAAGACGATGGCTCCGGGAGATCCGAGCGGAACGGGTGTGAGGTTGTCGTCGACCACGTAGATCCGCACGTTGGCCACGGGACGTCCCAGCGGTATCCGATCGCCGGCCGGCACTCCTGTCATCACTTCGTGGTTCGTGTCGTCCGATGTCTCCGTCAGCCCGTACGCGTTGACCAGGGGGACGTCGGGCATCGCGGCGAACCAGCGCTCGACGAGGCCCTTGTGCAGTGCCTCTCCGGTGACCGACACGCGGCGCAGACGGCTCAGGTGGCGAGGTGCGCGTTCCAGTGCGGTGAGCAGGACTTCGAGGTAGGACGGGACGACCTGGAACACCGCGACGCGGCCGCGGGCGATGACGTCGAGGAACCTGGTGGCGTCCAGTACGGTGTCCTGCTCGACGAGCAGGGTCCGCCCACCGGCCAGGGGGCCGGCGAGGAGCTGCCACAGCGAGATGTCGAAGCACTGCGAGGCGGTCTGTGCCACGACCCGGCCCTCTTCGATGCCGAGGTCCTCGATCTTCGCGAGCAGATGATTGAGCATGCCGGCGTGTTCGCAGAGGGCGCCCTTCGGCTCGCCCGTGGAACCGGAGGTGAAGTAGAGGTAGGCGAGCTGATCTGCCGTCACCTTGACGGCGAGGTCATCGCCGCGAGCCGTGCTCTCCGCCACGAGTGGGATGGAAAGGACGCGCGTGGTGGGTCGGGTCGCGAGGGCGCGTTCGAGATTACGGGTGGCGTCGTTCCGGGTGGCGTCGTTTCGGGTGGCGTCGTTCCGGGTGGCTTCGGCGGGCTGGGTGAGGACGAAGGTGCAGTCCGCGCGGTCCAGCATCACGGCGATCCGGCCCGGCGGGTAGTGGGGGTCGATGGGCAGGTAGGTGCCGCCGGCCTTGAACACGGCGATCACGGCTGCCATCCAGTGCAGAGTGCGTTCCGCCACGACCGCGACGACGCCTTCGGGGCCGAGTCCCCGGGACAGCAGGGCCCGGGCCAGCCGGTTCGCCCTCTCGTTCAGGTCGCGGTAGGTCCAGCGGGTGCCGCGGTACTCGGCGACGACGGCATCGGGCCGCCTGCGTGCCTGGTCCTCGAACAGTTCGTGGAAGCGTCGGTCCGGCAGGAGGCGGGCGCGGCCGGCGAGTTCCTCGGTCTGGAAGCGGATCTCCTCCGGGGACACCAGGGTGCAGCGCTCGTGGTGCTCGTCGGGGGTGGTGACGAGGTGTTCGAGCGCGCGGCGGTAGTAGCCGCCGATCCGGTCGGCCGTGGCACTGTCGATCACATCGGTGCGATGGCGAAGTCGCAGGACGCGCGGGTCGCCTTCGAGGACGCTGACGCACAGGGGCGTGCCTTCCGGAGCCTTCGCCTCTCCGGACGGGTCGAGGACGATCTCCGGGGGTGCGGCGGTCCGGTCGGTTCCCCTCCGCTCCGTGTCGGGCAGGAGCCGCAGGGCGCGGTGGGCGTCCGCCACCAGGCGGCGCCAGGTGCCGGGCCGGACGTGCAGTCGGCAGGTCGCCGGGTGGTGCGCCCGCGGGAGCACGTAGCCGGTCGTGACCTCGGGGTCGCCGGACAGCACGGCGAGCACCTTCGCGTGGGCGGCGAGCAGTATCGCGGCGACCGGCACCCCGAACTCTTCGGCCCGCGTGCGCAGCAGCTCGGCCGTCCGCTCGGTCATGGCGGTCCCGGTGTGCTCCGCGGTGCCCGGTACGGGGTGGGGGGCCCACCGCGGCACGGCCGTGAACACCTGGCCGGCGTCCGCCGGCGGTGCGCTGCCGGTGATTGCTCGCGTCATCGCGGTTCGCCTCCGGAGGCGTTGTGCTCGGGTGCGGTGGGTCGTGCGGGGTTTCCCGACCAGCGGTCGTCGTCGGGGACCGTCTCGCCCTTCATGAGGAAGCAGTCCGCCGCCAGGTGGGCGCGGTCGCCCACCGTGACGCCGTAGTGGACGAGAGCGCCCACGCCCAGCGTGCAGTCGGAGCCGACCCGGCTGGTGTCGGACTTGAACGTGCCGTCCTCCTGCGAGTGGCACTGGATGACGCTGCCGGCGTTGAGGGTGCAGCCGCTTCCGATGGTGACCATGGCCCGCTCGGGAAGGCTGCAGCCGTCGTCGAAGACGGATGCGCCGATCCGGGCGCCCAGCAGGCGCCATACGACGGGCTTGAACGGAGTGCCGTTCAAGATCACCAGATACGTTTCCGAGGGGACCTTCCAGTAGCGTTCGCGCTGCCAGAATCGGACGTCGTAGATCGAGCAGAACAGCGGCCCGAGCGGATGCGCCGCCGTGACCAGCCGTTCGACCAGTACGTAGTACAGGACGGTGAACGGCAGGAGCGCGATGTTGGCGAGGGCGATGGCCGCGACACCCCACTGGGAGTACAGGTCCGCCGCTCCCGCGTAGAGGAGCGTGACTGCGGCGAAGTAGATCCAGCCGGTGAGCAGGTGCCATGCCATGGTGGCGCCGTTGTGCCGGTTCTTGGCCCGGAGGCGTTGGCGCAGCCCGTCGCCCTGGGCGAGGGCGTCGAAGGTGCTGTCCCTCGTCACCGAGCGGGGGATCTCGAAGCTCGGTGAGCCGAGCAGGCCCACGTCGTGCCGGAGCGGTCCGTCGACCGGGACCATGACCTTGGTCGCCAGCAGGCAGTTGTCGCCGGTCCTGCCCCGGGAGGGGTAGGCGATCCTGTTGCCGAGGAAGTTGTGCGCGCCGATCACCGTGCGGTTCACGCGGAACGACGTACTCGAGTATGCGGCGTTCATGAGCGACAGGCCGTCCGCGACCATGGTTCCCCGGCCCACGGAGCTCAGGAGCGGGCTCTCGTGCTTGACCATGGTGCCGAAGTTCGAGCCGGTCTGCTCCACGGAGGGCAGGTCGTAGCCGATCCACCGGAGGTAGTGCACGATCGCCGAGCTGTCACCGAAGAGGCGGGTCATGAACCTCCTGTTGGTGAACAGCGTGATGGTCCGGTGGACCGCGTGGTGGAAGCCGTACAAGGGGTAGGTGCGGCCCGGGGACACGAACCTGCCGAGCACGCGGGTGACGGTGCCCAGGACGATCAGGACGACGGGAATGCCGCCGAAGAAGATCACGCCCGTGATCAGGAGCAGGTCTGCGTAGAAGACCCAGTCCGCGAGCGCCAGGGACGCCGGTTCCAGCACGGTGGTCAGCTGGGGAGCCTTCGAGAGCAGCACGTCCAGGCATCCGACGGCGAGGGGGGCGAAGACCAGCAGCGCCATGACGATCTGCGCGGCTCCATGACCCGTTCGGCGGACCGTTCCGCAGCGGGCGGGCGCCACTGCCAGGAAGTCGGCGTCCGTCGGCTGACCCGGTGATCCGTGCCAGTGCTCGCCGGCCGGGACGGTCTGCCCCGGATGCAACGACGAGGCGTGACCGAGCTGGGCCCGGTCGCCCATCGCTGTCCGGATGTCCAGCACCGTCGCCTCGCTGACGACCACGTCGCGCCCGAGCGTGACGGTCCCCGTCTCGATCGCGGCGTCGTGGGCGCGGTAGCAGCTGAACAGGGAGTCCTTGCGGATGACCGTGCGGTCGCCAACGGTCAGCAGGTCGGTGCAGACGGGCACGCTGCGGGAGAGGACGGTCACCCCTCGCCCCATCTTCGCGCCGAGGGCCCTGAGGTAGAGGACGTAGAGCGGGGAGCCGACGGCGAGGACGATGGGATTCGCCCGTATCAGCGTCTTGACCAGCCAGAATCGAAGGTAGGTGAGGCTCCAGACCGGGATCCGCTGCGATGTCCACCGTCCGATGAGGATCCACTTCGCGGCGACCGGCAGGGTGCACAGCAGAACCAGGGTCACCGCGCCGAAGGCGACCGACCGCAGATAGTCGTGCCACAGGTCGGTTCCGGTGGAGATCCAGTCGTACCCGCGGGCGGTGATGAAGGCGAGGAGGAAGGCGTAGCCGACGAAGCACACCAGCTGCAGCGCACCGCACAGCCATGGGCCCCGTCGAGCCGGGGGCTCGGTGGGGACGCGGGAAGGGATGAAGGGCCGGGCCTCCGGGGCGGCGACGGCCGGTGCGACACCTTCCATGGCCGTACTCAGGCTTCTGATCGTCGGATGCCGGTAGACGTCCCTCATGGACACGGAGGGAAGGTCCGCCTGCTTCCTCACCCGGGCGCAGAAGTGCGCCATGACCAGGGAGTCGGTGCCCAGTTCGTCGAAGAAGTGGCTGTCGACGGGAACGTCGTCCAGATGGGCGACGTCCGCGAGCACCTGCGCGAGGACCTTCTGCCGATCGGTACTCGGGGCCTTCTCGGCGTCGAGCGACCTTTGCGTCATGAGGGACTCCTGGATCCGGCCCTACCTGCGTCGCAGCCTTGTCGCTGTGCTCGGTCTTCGCGCCCGTCCGGCTTCCGGAAGGGGCGGGGGCCACCACGTGGCAGGGATCGGACCGCTGGTTCACTCACACCGTGGGACGGTCCGCAATGGATGTTGTAGTAGGGATTCGTAGCCGCTCGCGGTACGGATGAGATGCCCGCGGCCTCGCACCCTGTCCGTGACGAGATGCCCGTGGCCTCGCACCCTGTCCCTGTGGACCGAGCCCTGATGTCACTCCGTACGCGAGGCCCGGCGGACCGCGGACTCCGACCCCCGCTGACGGCTGCTGCCCGCACCGCGACACACCGTCGGGTCTCGGGCGTACGCTGGGATGGCTCCCAAGGAACCCCTGATCAGTGCGTGAGGGGTGTCATGACCGACCCCTTCGGCTTTCTCAGAACACCCCGGCATCCCGTCCCCGCAAGGCCTTCCCCGGAACGCGTCGGGGACTGGAACGAGGTGTACGCCGGCCAGTCGCTTCTGCCGCTCGTCGCCGGGCAGGCCCGTCGCTGCATGGACTGCGGCGTGCCGTTCTGCCACGGAGGCTGCCCACTCGGCAACCTGATACCCGAGTGGAACGTGTACGCGGCCCACGAGGACTGGTACAGCGCCTCGGAGCGGCTGCACGCGACCAACAACTTCCCCGAGATCACCGGGCGCATCTGCCCGGCGCCCTGCGAGGACGCCTGTGTCCTCGCGCTCACCGGCGAGCCGGTCACGATCAAGAACGTCGAGCAGGCCATAGCCGACGAGGGCTGGGCGCGAGGTCACATCGAAGCCCGCCCGCCGCAGCGGCTGACGGGCCGGTCGGTCGCGGTGATCGGCTCAGGACCCGCGGGGCTGGCGGCGGCGCAGCAGCTCACCCGGGCCGGCCACAGCGTCACGGTGTTCGAGCGAGCCGACCGGATCGGAGGGTTGCTCCGCTACGGCATTCCCGCTTTCAAGCTGGAGAAGCGGCAACTCGACCGGCGCATCGGGCAGATGCGGGAGGAGGGCACCCGGTTCTGCCCCGGAGTCGACGTCGGAGCCGAACTGGACGTGGCCGCGGTGAGGGACGAACACGACGCGATCATCGTGGCCGTCGGAGCGACACAGCCACGCGAACTGCCAGCTCTCGGAAGGGAACTGACAGGGATTCACCAGGCCATGGAGTACCTGGAGGCGGCGAACCGGACGGATGAGGGCGACTGCACCCGGCCGTCGGTGACAGCCGAGAACAGGGACGTGGTCATCATCGGAGGCGGCGACACCGGAGCCGACTGCCTCGGCACCGCGCTGCGCCAGGGCGCCGCGTCCGTGGTTCAGGTGGACATCAACCCGATGCGGAGCACGTGCCGATCGGAAGGCGAGCCGTGGCCGCTGGTTCATCCCGGAATCCACCGCGTCTCCCACGCCCACGAGGAGGCTCGGGACCGCCACGGTGCCGATCCAAGACGGTTCGGCACTACGGCCGTTCGGTTCGAAGCCGACACGGCCGGTCACGTGCGAGCGGTGTGCCTCGCCGAGGTGGAGCCCGGAAACAGAGCACCACGGCCTGGTACGGAGCAGGCCCTCCCCGCACAACTCGTCCTGCTCGCGCTGGGGTTCCTCGGCCCACAGCACGGTACGCGCCTCACCGCCGGCCTCGGGCTCGTCCCCGACGACCGCGGCAACTTCGCTCGCACCGCCGACTTCATGGCACGTATGGCGGCCCCGCAGGAACCGACGGCCGAGTCGCTTCCGAAGGGGGTGTTCGTGGCGGGCGACGCGGGGAGGGGCCAGTCCCTCGTCGTCTGGGCCCTTGCCGAGGGCCGATCGGCCGCGGCGGCAGCGGACAGCTACCTGATGGGCTTCAGCGACCTTCCCACCCCCATCACGGCCACGGACAGGCCTCTGATCTAGCACGGTGCGTTGCGGGTGCGGAGCCGTTCGAACGGGCGGAGACCCGTGAGGGCGCGCTCGGGTGGCAGCGGGGGTCCGTCCACCGCTGGCCCACCATGAAACGATCGGTCAGGGCGTGCCTTGTCACCGGTGCCGTCACCCGTTTGACTTCGCTCAGGTGCCAGCCTGTCGAGCGGCACAAGGGGGAGACGACCAAGAGATGTTGATCGACAGTACGGCCATGCCTCCTGGCGAGCGGGCGGAGGCGATTCGCGAGGTGATCTGGAGCAGCGTGGTGCGGGTGGAGATCACCCATCAGCCCGACCCGCGGCTGATCCGGACGGTAGGGGCGATCAGCCGTGTCGGTCCGTTGACCGTCTGCTCGGTGCGCGCCAACGCCACCACCGTTCGGCGTACTCCCGCACTTGCCCGGGACGACATGGAGCCGAGCGCGTTCGTCGGGCTGCAGGTGACCGGCAGCAGCGTGGTCGTGCAGGACGGCAGGGAGGCCGTCCTGCGGCCCGGCGACCTGGTGATGTACGACACCACCCGCCCCTACACGCTCCTGAACAGGGACGGGATACATCAGCACTACTTCCGCATCCCGCGTGCTGAACTCGGCTTGCCGACAGGGCTGCTGGAGCGTGCCACCGCGGTGCTGTTCAGTCGCCGGGACCCGCTGGCCGACCTCACCGCCACCTGTCTGCGGCGAATCGCGCGCCAGCAGGCCCGACCGGCAGCGTCTCCCGGCCAGAGCCTGGACGCGGCAGGCAGACCGGGTATCGAACTGCTGCGCGCGCTCATCGCGGCCCGTCTCGGTGACCGCCGCATGGCCGTCGAGGCTTCGGACGAGACGCTGCATCTGCGGGTCATGGACTACGTACGCGCCCATCTCGGTGACCACGACCTGACACCGGCTCGGATCGCGGCCCACCACCATGTCTCGGTCCGCCAGCTGTACAAGGTCCTGGCCCGCAACGGTGTGCATCTGGGCGGGTGGGTGCGCTCGCAGCGACTCGAACGCTGCCGTGCCGAACTCGTGGCTCCCTCGACACGTCACCGGACGGTCGCGGCCGTGGGGTACCGGTGGGGCTTCCCGAACGCCGCCCACTTCAGTCGCGCCTTCAAGGACGCCTTCGGAATCACCCCCAACGATTGGCGGTCCATGCACACCGGCAGCGGTGAGGACCCGCGCGTCGGCGGCCCGTGAGACCCCAGGTGGGCGGGGCGGCCGGTGCCGGGCGGGCCCGGCGCGCTCCGGTTCGCGGTCGGGGGTCTCTCAGGTGGTCGGGTCGACGAAGCGGCGGACGAAGGTGAGCGCGGTGTCGGCGACCTCGTGCCAGCCGCTGTCGATGGTCAGGGAGTGGCCCCGGCCGGGGATCTCGGTGATCTCGGTGACGGCGTGCTCGTTCTGCGCCTGCCTCTTGTAGGCGGCGTTGGCGAGGGCCCAGGGCACGGTGTTGTCCTTCTCGCCCGAGATGATCAGCAGCGGTCCGCGGCCGGCCGCGTGGGTGTCGACCTTCGCCTCGGTCCAGGGGTTGAGGTTGGCGGCGGCGGCCTGGAAGAGCGGCTCGCCAGGGGCGGCCACGGCGAACGTGTCGTACAGCTGCACGGCCTCTTCCTCGCTGACGGCGTTGGCGAAGGCGTAGCGGAACTGGTCGTAGGTCAGCGGCACTGCCCGGTGGTAGTTGGCCGGGTTGCCCAGCACGGCGCTGGCGGCGCGCAGGGAGGACAGCGGCAGCGGCAGCACGCCCCGGAAGGGAGCCGGGTCGATCGCCACCGATGCCTGGGACAGGCCGCGTCCGGCGGTGATCTGGGTGACGAGTCCGCCGAAGGAGTGGCCGATGACCACCGGCTTGCGGTCCAGGCGGCCGATGAGGTCGCCGAAATGGTCGGCGACCTGGCCCACGCTCTTGCCCGCGAACACCTCCGGGTGGGCGTGCGCCTCCTCGACGGTGTTCGGGTCGTCGGGCCAGCCCGGCAGGACCGGGGCGAAGCCGGCCTGTTCGAAGAGGGTGGCCCAGCGGTCCCAGCTGGTGGGCAGGAGCCACAGGCCGTGGATGAAGACGACGGGTACGCGGCCGGTGGCGTTGGCCGCCTCGACCTGGGCGAGGTCACGCGTGGACGAGGGGGTTGCTTCGGGGGACGGCACGGGGGGCTCCTTGGAGACGGCGAGTGTCAGGGGTGGACGGTGCGGGAGGCGGAGCGGATCAGTGCGGCGACGGCGTCGGGCCTGCTGTACATCGGCAGGTGGGAGGTCGGCACCTCGATGGTCCGGGACCGGGCGCGGACGGCCTGGAACCGCTGGAGTTCGGGGACGATCCCCCGGTCCCGGGTGGAGATCAGGGTCCACGACGGCACGGTGTGCCAGGCCGCGCCGCTCACCCGGTCGGTGAACGCGGAGGCGCTGAGCGGGCGCTGCCCGGCGGCCAGGACCCGGGTGGTGGGACGCGCGACGTCCTGGGCGAAGACGTCGTGGTAGCGGTCGGGGCGGAGGTAGAGGTCGGTCGCGGTGGCGCCGTCGGGGCCGGGAACGGGGACGGGGGTGAGCGCGGCGTCGAGCTGGGAGCCGGGAAATCGGGCGGCGAGTTCGCCGAGGACTTCTCCGGTGTCGGGGATGAACGCGGCGATGTAGACGAGGGCTTTGACGTGGGGCGCGGTGGCGGCGGCCTGGGTGATGACGGCGCCGCCGTAGGAGTGGCCGACCAGGACGACGGGGCCGGGGACGGTGGCGAGCCGGGCGGCCACCTGGGCGGCGTCGTGGGTGAGGCCGCGCAGGGGGTTGGCGGCGACGATCACCGGGTGGCCCTGGTGCTGGAGCCGTTCGGTGACGGGGTTCCAGCTTGCGGCGTCGGCGAACGCGCCGTGGACCAGGACCACGCTCGCCTTCACGGCCCCGGCTGCCTCGGCGCCGGATCCGTCGGACGCCGCGGCCGGTGGGGCCCCGGTGCCCGGGGCGACGGTGAGGACGGCGGCGGCGCCGACGGCGCCTTTGATGGTGTGGCGTCGGCTCAGCGGACGGCCGGTCATGAGGGAGGACCCTTCCGGGGACGTGGGCGCGGACATGGGCGTGCTCGACTCGGATGCGGTCACGGGGAGCTCGGCGGCGCCTGGCGCGTGGACGGGTGGTGCAGCAGGGCGCGCACGGCCAGACCGCCGACGACCCCCGTGGCCAGTGCGGCCGCAGCGGACCAGGCGGGCCAGTGGGACAGTCCCAGGGCACGGTCGACGGACAGGCGGCCGGGCCCGGTGAGGGTGAGGGTGGTGGCGATGCCGATGAGGACGAGGGGGTATTCGTAGCCGTCGTGCTGCACCCACAGACCGTTGGGCCACTTGACGGTGAGCGCGACGGTCATCACGCCGATGGCTCCTGCGGCGGCGAGCGGGGTGAGGGCTCCGGAGGCCAGCAGCAGGCCGGAGCCGATCTGGCCGGCTCCTGCGGCGAGGGCGGTGAGCGCCCCGCCGCGGAAGCCGTCGTGCCGGAACTCCTCGGTGCCGCCGTCCAGTCCGCTGCCGCCCAGAAGGAAGCTCACCTTCTGCACGCCGTGGGCGGCGATCAGCAGACCCGTCAGGAGGCGCAACAGGAGCAGTCCGGTGTCGGTGTCCATGATCGAAGGGCTCCGGTCAGCCGGCGGCGTGCGGGTCGACCATGGTGTGGGCGTAGACGATGCCCAGGCCGTAGGCGCCGCCGTGCTCCTTGACCACGTCGGTGGTGGCGTCGTAGGTCTCGGTGCGGGCCCAGTCGCGCTGGAGCTCCAGAAGCACCTGCAGCCAGGTGACGGGGACGGCGCCGGCGGCGGTCATCCGCTGGATGGCGTGTTCGTGGGCGGCCGGGGTGACGCCGGCGGAGGCGTCGGCGACGACGTACACCTCGTAGCCCTGACTGAGCGCGGACAGGGCGGGCAGGACCAGGCACACCTCGGTCCACAGGCCGCTGAGCACGATCTTGTGGCGGCCGGTCGCCTTGACGGCTTCCACGAGGGCCTCGTCCTCCCAGGCGTTCATGGAGGTCCGGTCGACTATGTCGTGCTGGGGGAAGACCTCGCGCAGCTGCGGCAGGATCGGACCGGAGAAGGAGGCGGCGGCCACGGTGGACAGGACGACGGGGACGTCGAACGCCCGGGCGGCCTTGGCCAGGCCGACGGTGGCGTTGACGACGGCCACGCGGTCGGCGCTGGCGGCGCCGAAGAACATCTGCGGCTGGTGGTCGACGAACAGCATCATCGCGTTGTCGGGGGTGAGCAGGTCACGGCTGGGCGCGGCGGTGACGGCGTCGAGGTCGAAGTTGAAGTCCGACACGAGGGGTTCCCTTCTGGGGTGAATGGTGGGTGAGGGGTGCGAGCTGGTGTGAACGGTGGGTGAGGGGTGCGCGAGGCAGCGGGCGAATCGCTGCCCGTGACGGGTCAGGATCTTTCGGGTCAGGGGCCGAAGCAGGGGTCAAGGGCGGCGGGCCGCTCCTCGGGGGCGGCGAGGCCACGGGCGGCCCTCCACTTCCGGTGCTCCTCGCCGGCGGCGACCGCCTCCGCCAGGAGAGCGGCCTGGCGGACGCCGCGCGACGATGGCGGCGGGGTGGCCTGGTAGCCGCCGAAGCGGGCGACCGGGCTCCAGACCGGGCTGAGCGGCGGGAGGGCTTCGTCGAGGCCCTCGTACTCGCCGGCGGCGTAGACGATCCGGCCGCCGACGACGGTCAGGACGGCCTCGATGTGCGGAATGTCGTCCTGGTGCACGTCGAAGAAGTCGTGGCTGAGGACCGTGAGATCGGCATACCAGCCTTCCTTGAGGACGCCCTTGACGTCGTCCTCGCCGGTGATCCGGGCACCGCCGCGGGTGTACAGCTCAAGGGCGCGCTCGCGGGAGACGCATCGGTCCGGCGGGTAGAGGCGCAGGTCGCCGACGGTGCGGCCGGTGACCAGCCAGTGCAGGGCGACCCAGGGGTTGTACGAGGAGACCCGGGTGGCGTCGGTGCCGGCCGCCAGCGGGATGCCGGAGGCGAGCATCTCCTTCAGCGGCGGGGCGCCGGCGGCGGCCTGCGGGCCGTAGCGGTCGGTGAAGGCTTGGCC
This sequence comes from Streptomyces sp. NPDC056480, assembly GCF_042795405.1. Taxonomy (NCBI): domain Bacteria; kingdom Bacillati; phylum Actinomycetota; class Actinomycetes; order Kitasatosporales; family Streptomycetaceae; genus Streptomyces; species Streptomyces sp. NPDC056480. The sequence goes on from NZ_JBHTSA010000015.1 coordinate 94,980, forward strand.
CTGGAAGGACATCCGGTTCTGGACACTGATCGCACCGCCGAGTGCGGCGATCCGCTCCAGGCTGTCGGGGGTGACCGTTTCGGCGTGGTCGAAGAGCCAGCGGTTGCCGCCGGGGAACAGACCCTCGGCGGCGAGCTTGTCGAACACGGCGAGGTCGCGCCGGATGGTCTGGTCGTAGGTGGCGTGAAGCCGAAACCCCCAGCCGTGCTCCAGCAGCAGCCTCACGGCCTGCTCGAACTCGCCTTCGTACCCGGACAGGTGGGGACGTGGCTCGGAGAAGTTCTCGAAGTCGGCCGCGGCCCAGGTCAGGTTCTCCCCGGCGCCGTTGAGCCGCAGCCAGGCGTCGCCGTCCCCGGGCCGCACGCTCTCCACCCAGCGGGTGAGGTCGGCGATCTCCTGCCCGGCGGTCTGCGGAAAGAGGTGGTAGCCGATCCGCACGCTCAGCTCGCCGTCGCGGGCCAGTTCGATGACGGTGGCGTAGTTGTCGGGAAAGCTCTGAAAGCCGCCGGCGGCGTCCACGGCGGAGGTGATGCCGAATCGGTTGAGTTCGCGCAGGAAATGCCGGGTGGAGACCCTGCGGTCCGCCGCCTCCAAGGTCGGCGCGGCGGCGAGGGTGGAGTAGAGGATCAGCGCGCTCGGCGCCGCGAGCAGCACCCCGTTGGGTCGGCCGTCGCGGTCGCGGACGATCTGGCCGCCGCGCGGGTCCGGGGTGTCCCGGGTGAAGCCCGCGGCCCGGACGGCGGCCCGGTTGAGGATCGCCGACTGGTAGAGGTGCAGCACGAAGACCGGGGTGTCGGGAGCGGCCTGGTTCAGCTCGGCTGGTGTGGGCATCCGCCGCTCGGCGAACTGCTCGGCCGACCAGCCGCCGACCACCCGGATCCACTGCCCCTTGGGCGTGCGCCCGGCCTGCTCGCGCAGCATCGCCAGCGCCTGGCGCAGCGAGGGGACGCCGTCCCAGCGCAGCTCCAGCACGTAGTTGAGGCCGCCGCGGATGACGTGCAGGTGGGAGTCGTTCAGGCCGGGGACCACCCGGCGGCCGAGGGCGTCGACGAGCCTGGTGCGCGCCCCTACGTGGGCGGCCACCTCGGCATCGTCGCCGAGAGCGGTGATGCGGCCCGCGTGGACGGCGAGCGCGGTGGCGGCAGGGCGTAGCGGATCGCCGGTGTGGATCCTGGCGTTGCGGAGGACGAGGTCGGCGCCGTCTCCGCTGCCGGGTGCGGGAATGACGCCGCTGACCGGCATCGTGGGCATGGATGTCTCGCTCTCGGTGGTGTCACGGAACGGGGGGTCGGGAATGTGCCGCGTGCTGTTCGGGTCTGACGGGCGGTTCAGAGGGTGCGGCGGACGCCCGCGTGGCGTTCGAGGTTGCGCAGTTGGACCGTCAGGTCGCCGTGCACGGCCTGGCGGGCAGGGCCGGTGCGGCCGATCGGCAGTACTTCCTGGCCGCGCATGTCCTCCAGCATCAGGGCGAAGGCGGCGTACATCGCGACCGCGGCCAGCAGCAGGCCGAGCGCGCCGGAGACGCCGGCGAGCCAGTGCACGCCGGTCAGGTTGGCGGCGGCGGCCACCGAGAAGCGCGGCACTGCGGTGCACAACACCAGCCACAACGCCCGCTTGGGCTTGGCGACGCTCGCCATCAACAGGGCGAAGAGGGCGAAGCAGAGGTTCAGCACGCCCAGCACCCGGGCACCGCCAGGCGGCTGGGTGGCCAGAACCAGCGAACTGGCGAGCCACATCCCGGAGAAGCAGGCCATCAGGGTCGCCGCCAGGACGTCCCGGGCACCGAATGCAAGGAATCCCACCAGGAGTTGCAGGATGAACGCGGGAAGGATCGTGAGGGCGACGGCGCGCTCGGCGCCGTCCTCGAACAGACCGAGCTGGAGGCAGCCGACGATGGTCGAGGCGATCGCCACGGTGTAGAAGCCGAGCGGCATCGGCGAGGCGATGGGCCGCAGGGTGATACGGGTCATGCCGCGCAGATCAGGTTCGTGGTGGCGGCCTCCGGTAGGCCGCATCGGGGCCGCGGGCCCCTCGGGGTTGGTGTCGCTGCTGGCCATGGGCTCTCTCCTCGCGGTGGGCACAGGTGCGGCCGGCGGCCGAGACCCGCCCCGTGGTGTCCCTCCGGTCCCCGCTCGCCGCTGCTCGGGGTCAGCGGCCGGCGAGGGCCTTGCGCAGGGCGTTGATGGCCAGCGCGATGGCCACCTCGGCGCCCCGGGTGTCGCGGAGCGCGTTCAGCAGGACGAAGTCGTGGATGACGCCCTGGACGCGCACGGCGGTCACGGCGACGCCGGCCTGCCGCAGCTTGGCGGCGTAGGCCTCGCCCTCGTCGCGCAGCACGTCCGCCTCGGCGGTGATCACCAGTGCCGGGGGAAGGCCGGTGAGCTGCTCGACGGAGGCCCGCAGCGGTGAGGCGGTGATCTCGGCCCGCTGGGACTCGTCGGTGGTGTACTGGTCCCAGAACCACTGCATGCCGTCGCGTCGCAGGAAGTAGCCCTCGGCGAACCGGTGGTAGGAGTCGGTGTCGAAGCCGGCGTCGGTGACCGGGTAGAACAGCACCTGGTGGGCGAGCGTCAGACCGCCGCGCTCCTTGGCGAGCAGAGTCAGTACGGTGCTCATGTTGCCGCCGACAGAGTCGCCGGCCACCGCGATCCTGGTGGCGTCCAGTCCGTGTCCTGCGCCATCGGTGACGACCCAGCGGGCGACGGTCCAGACCTGCTCGACGGCGACCGGGTAGCGGTGTTCCGGGGAGAGGTCGTACGCGGGGAAGACCACCGCGGCACCGGTGCCGACCGCCAGTTCACGCACCAGACGGTCGTGGGTGTGGGCGCTGCCGAAGACCCAGCCGGCACCGTGCACGTAGACGATCACGGGCAGGTCGCCCCGCGCACCGGCAGGCCGCACGATCCTGGCCCGTACCTCGCCGGTCGGGCCGCCCGGGACGGTCACCCACTCCTCGTCGACCGCGGGCAGCTCCACGTCGCCGGACTGCACGTCCTCGACGGCCTTGCGGCCCTCGGCCGGGGGCAGCTGGAACAGGAACGGCGGCGTCCCGGTCGCTTGGGCGAAGGCGGCGGCCTGCGGTTCCAGAACCGGCGCGACACACGGGTGGTCAGTCACGGATCGGACCTCTCTGCGGATCGGGGGGCACGCCGCTCGGATGAGGCGGCGCACGTCCGAACCTAGGGGCCGGGCGAGGGGCCCGGTTGCCTGTGCGTGCCGGCCTGCTGCCCCTCGACGCAGGGCTTTCTGCCGTGAGGGCACGGAAAGAACAGACCCGTGCACGGGAGGGCAATCGGGTACCCGGTGCTCCCGGGAGGATGGGCGCCGCCGCACCCGGAGACCGTGCTGGAGGGCTGGTTCGTGCTGCTGCTGGACCTGGAGGACTTCGCGCCGCGCGACAGGGCGGACGCGTTCCACCACGCGATGACGGACGACTCCGTGCCGAACGAGATCGTCCACGAGGAGTGCGAGACGGAGATCAGCGCCCGCATCGAAGGCTGGCGAGTGGGGAGCCTGGACCTCTTCGACATACGGAGCTCAGGGCTCGAGGTCCGCCGTACGGCCAAACATGTGCGCCATCACCGGGACCGTCCCGTGGTGTCGATCTCGCTCCAGAGCAGCGGCGTCCACCGGGCCGAACAGGCAGGCAGGCAGTTCAGCCTGGGCCCCGAGGACATCTGCGTCTTCCACGAACTCGCACCACGCACCTACGGCTGGTCGGGACACGGTGCCTCACAGGCGATCACCGTCGACATGGACCACCTTGGGCTGCCGGTCGAAACGGTGGTGCGGGCCTCCCTGCAGCTCCGGGCCAGCCCGCTGCACGACCTGCTGCTGGGGCACGTGCGCTCGCTCTTCCGGCAGCCGTGCCACGTGGAAGCAGACCCTGCTGCCGGCGCCCTGGCCAACGCCACGACCGAACTCGTCCGGGCCCGGGCCCTGCTGACCTCGGCGGCACACGACGAGCGGGACCAGCGGGTCAGGGCGGCCATGGACGACTCCCTGGTGACCCGGATCATGGCGTACGCGCGCCGCCACCTGACCGACCCCGACCTCGGGCCCGAACGCATCGCCGCACAGCACGCCATCTCCAGGAGGCAGCTGTACGTCGTGCTCGGACGCGCGGGCATCCGACTCGAACAATGGCTCATCGCCGAGCGACTGGAAGCGGCATGCCGCCTCCTGGCCTCCCCGCGTACCGCCGCGTTGCCCGTCGCCGCCGTGGCGGCCCACTGTGGTTTCGCCAGCCCCAGCCACTTCACCCGGCGCTTTCGTGCTGCCTACGGAACCACCCCGAGCGAGTGGCGTCGCCACCGAACCCCTCCGGTCGATCACTGATCGTTTCGGAGTGAGTTCGGCTGCACAGGTTCCACTCACCGTAGTCAGCACCGAGTCAGCACCGAGTCAGCACGGGAGTCCCGACGGTGGTCCCATATCATCCCCCTTCGGCGCAGTTCGGACAGACACTGGCTCGGCAATCCCGGGGAACCGCGAGGCCACGAAGGGTGGCCATGGCGGTTGGGCGGATGCGGCGGCGTCGAACTATGGTGTCCCACCACATACGCCCCTGACCTGCCGCTTCCTACGGTGTGGCGACACCGAATCGTCCCCGTACCTGCCTGGAAGTGGTGCACATGGCCGCCGCAACACCCTCCCCGACGCCACCCGGTTCCCTCAAGCGGATCGTCGCCGCCAGTCTCATCGGCACCACCATCGAGTGGTACGACTTCTTCCTGTACGGGTCCGCCGCCGCTCTCGTGTTCAACAAGCTGTTCTTTCCCGAGTCCGATCCGCTCGTCGGGACCCTGCTGTCCTTCCTGACGTACGCCGTCGGTTTCGCCGCGCGGCCCCTCGGGGCGCTGGTGTTCGGGCACTACGGCGACCGGCTCGGGCGGAAGAAGCTGCTGGTGCTCAGCCTGCTGCTGATGGGTGGCGCCACCTTCGCCATCGGGCTGCTGCCGACGCACGCGACCGTCGGCTCCGCGGCTCCGGTGCTCCTGACCGTGCTGCGGCTCGTGCAGGGGTTCGCGCTCGGTGGTGAGTGGGGCGGGGCCGTCCTGCTGGTGTCCGAGCACGGGGACGCCAAGCGGCGCGGGTTCTGGGCCTCGTGGCCGCAGACCGGCGCGCCGGCCGGCCAGCTGCTCGCGACCGGTGTGCTGTCCGCGCTGACCGCGCTGCTCTCCGACGCCGCCTTCGCCTCGTGGGGCTGGCGCATCCCCTTCCTGCTCTCCGGTGTGCTCGTGATCGTCGGCCTCTGGATCCGGCTCTCCGTCGACGAGTCGCCCGTCTTCAAGGCGGCCCTCGCCGCCGCCGAGGAGCGCAAGGCCGTCGCCGGTCAGGTCGAGAAGATGCCGCTGGTCGCCGTGCTGCGGCACCACTGGCGGGACGTGCTGATCGCGATGGGCGCCCGCATGGCGGAGAACATCTCGTACTACGTGATCACCGCGTTCATCCTGGTCTACGCGACCACCCAGGTCGGGCTCTCCAAGCAGACCGCGCTGAACGCCGTCCTCATCGGCTCCGCCGTCCACTTCGCGGTGATCCCGCTCTGGGGCGCGCTCTCCGACCGCCTCGGCCGCCGTCCCGTGTACCTGATCGGCGCGATCGGCGTCGGTGCCTGGATGTTCCCGTTCTTCACGCTCATCGACCGGGGCACCTTCGGCTCGCTGCTGCTCGCCGTGACGGTCGGCCTGGTCCTGCACGGTGCGATGTACGCGCCGCAGGCCGCCTTCTTCTCCGAGATGTTCGCGACCCGGGTGCGGTACTCCGGTGCCTCCATCGGCGCCCAGTTCTCCTCCGTGGCCGCCGGCGCGCCCGCCCCGCTGATCGCGACGGCGCTCCTCGCCGACTACGGGAACTCGACTCCGATCGCCCTGTACGTGATCGCCGCCGCGCTGCTCACCGTGGTCGCCATCGCCTGTGCCAAGGAGACCCGGGACCGCGACCTCGGGGAGATCGAGGAGCGGACCGCCACCGCCGACGCCAAGGTCGGCGCCGACGCCTGAGTCCCGGGGCGTTCTTTCCAGGACGTCCGTTCCAGGACATCCGTGAAGGGCCC